>JAHIPN010000197.1 GCA_018894595.1 bacterium | reverse complement strand
ATATTTTCTATCTTTCTTGATTCTGCATTTTTTCTGGCAATTTCAATCATCTTTTCAGATATATCTAAATGGATGATTTCGTGACCTTCTTGGGCAAGAGGTATTGAAAAACGACCCGTCCCTGCACCTGCATCTAGTATCTTTAATCTGTGACGAGCGTTTATGCAACTTTTTAATTCCCTCCATATCAAGTCTGCATGTATTTGTTTTCTCGGGTCATTCTTTTCTCTATATAACTCTCTATTCCCATAATTATTCCAAAACTTTTTAAGTTCAAAATTTAAATCATTTTCCATCACTGTAACTCCTCTTCAGGTATTGTACCAATGGCGTATAACAGCTAATAATCGCATTACTGTGTTTATCCTGCCAAAATGGCATATAATACCCGCAGTATTGCGGCTTTTCTTGCCAGGCCATTTTATAATATATACGATAAATGTTTTAAAAATCCTCTTTTTTGGGGAAATTCATTGACATTAACTGTAAAGAGTAAGGATGGATTCCTGCCCCTGCTTTCACAGGAATGACATATTGGGTTATTTTATAATACCTTTTCGGTATTTTATCCTTTATTAATATAATTGTAGATTGGGCTTTTTTGATTTATTTTTATCTTAAAAGTGTGTCAAAATTTTGTGCAATGAAATATTAATCCAATAGGATGGTCCTTGTAATCTGAGAATCTAGGATTTTTTTTAATAATATTTTTGTTAATTTTCGATAAGATCTCTCAATCTTTTTTCCAAAGTAGGAATATCCTTTTCAACCGTTTCCCATACGGCATCTAGGTCTACACCTAAATAATCGTGTATCAGCTTGTCTCTCATTCCAGCTATATCTTTCCAGGGTATTTCAGGATGTCTTTCTCTAATCTCTGCAGATAACCTCTTTGTAGCTTCACTTATTATCTCAATTTGCCTTATTACTCCGTCCTGTATAAGATAATTATCCAGGAAGCCTTCGTGCTTCGTGCCCTGAATATACTCTTCTATTCTGAATATGGCGTCTAACATGTGCTTCAAATATACAGAATCGTCTTTTTTCATCTGTAAATTACCTCCATCTCCTTCTTTATCGTATCAATCAAATATGGACTAATAGATTTTTCCGTCAACAAATCCACTTTTATTCCCAAGACTTCAGACAACTCTCTTTCTATTCTCACAAGTTCAAGAAGACTTTTTCTTCCTGAAAATTCCACGAGAATATCTATATCACTCCCTGGTTTTTCTTCTCCCCTCACATAAGAACCAAACACAGCTATCTTTCTTGCTCCTTGATTTTTAAGTGCCTGAGCAATCTTTTCAAAGATTTCTTCTCTATTTATCATTTTTCACCTCTTGGTGGGGTTTGGAATTTCGGATAACGTTTAACATATTGTAATTTCTTAAAATATGATGAAAGTACAATAATACGCCAAAGGACCGTCCCCTGTCATTTTCCGACATCAAATATAAAGTCAGGTTTAAACCTATCAATAATCAATTGAGTTGCTGAAGCGCATTGAATTTTCCCCGGACCAGCTTGAATAGCTATTGTTTCTATATCTTTTTCTTATTCTTGATGAAATTAACCTGCCTGCTAATTCAGTTTCATTATGTAACTTCAATATCTCTTTGCAGCTCTGATATTCAATATTGCAAGGACATATAATGCCAACTTTAACTAATGAATTGATCATAAAATTAGTTCACCTCAGATTTACTCTTTAATAATATGAGCCACATTCTTATCATCACAAATCAATTTCAAAAAGCACACCACGCTCCGTAAACCCATATTGTTTGTAGAATTCTCTCGCTTTTATATTTGTCTTCTCAGTGCTAACCTCAACTTCGCAGCACCCGAGTTGACGGCTCTTTTCAATAGCACTTGATAGCAACTGCTTACCAATACCCTTACCACGATAACTTTTAGCGATGATAAGCTCGTCAATTAATCCGGAGAGACCACGATGCAAAATTGTCATACGAGTCGTAAAGTTGATAAACCCGACTACGACTCCCCCTATCTCTGCCACCAGAATATAAGAATTAGCCTCACTTAAAAGATTTCGACAGTTCTCAGCAATCAGTTTAATATCAATACCTTCAGTATCGCCCATAGCTTCAATAAGTTCAAGCGTCAAATTCTCAATTGTTAACAGGTCGGATTCCTTTGCTTCTCTGATGAGAATATCAGTCATATCAAACCTCCTATAGAGTAATTTCGCCTAATGCCTTCGGTATTTGTGAGATGCGAATGCAAGCGAGTATTTGGATAAGCGAAGCAAAGTTGTCAACTCGCTGTTATACGCGGTAGCAGCCATTTTTACTTATTCCATATCCACATTCCCCATGAATCTGTAATTTCTTTGGGAAAATCAGAAAGTATCCCTTGCTCAATTAAAGAATCCGTTACATAGGAATAACCAATATGAAATAACATACAGAATACATCTTTTAATGAACAATTTGCAAAACTTAATTCATTCAGTTTTATCTTTTCTATACTTAAACTAAATACCTCAGCCAATTCTTCTGAAGTGGAAGAATACAATTTTTCAATCTTCTCCATTACCGATGAATTAAAAACAGGTATAGCT
>JAHIPN010000196.1 GCA_018894595.1 bacterium | reverse complement strand
ATATCCTTTTAATTAAATAAAAAATATTGACTGAACATGATTTTTTAAGTATAATTACATGGAAATATTCCTCGGTAGCTCAACGGTGGAGCATCCGGCTGTTAACCGGAGGGTTGTAGGTTCGAATCCTACCCGGGGAGCTCGTTAGAACGAGAAAGCCCTTTGGCGAGTAAGTCGAAGGGCTTTCTATATGTAGGATAAAGGTTTCCATCATTTAGAGTGCGGTTCGATAGTAATAATTATTTATTTTAAATCCGAATAATGTATTGGACCAAAACACTATTTTGCAAACTTAAAAAAATAATGTATAATTTAAAAAGAAGTTATTGGTTAAGTTAATTTTTTGTGGTTTTAGCGTTGTAGATTTAAATTTTTTATAATGACAGGAGAAAAGATTTGTTTAACGGCTTCCTTCAGCAGACTTATTTCCAAAATAAAATTATTGATTATTTAACTGTGCTGGCAATTTTTATTCTCTTGATAATTGTCATTAAGATAGGCCAAGGTCTTTTAATAAAACTTCTCAAGGCTTGGGCAAAAAAAACGACAACGAAAATAGATAATAAATTTGTTATAGCATTCGAGCAAAAAATCAAACCGTTTTTAAATTTACTCTATTTTAGTGTTCTTTACTTTAGTATAAAACAATTAAACTTTAATCCCCAAATCGAAAAATTTCTTAATGTTTTCTTTATTGTTCTTCTGACTTTTTTTGGGGTTCGATTTCTTTTGTCTATTATCACATATAGTGTGGAAACTTACTGGATAAAGAAGGAAAAAGACCTAAGTAAAAAACAGGTATTAAAGGGAGTTATTACTATTCTCAATTTAGTAGCCTGGAGTATCGCCATTATTATTCTTTTAGATAATTTAGGAATTAAAGTATCCGCTCTTGTTGCCGGCTTGGGTATTGGAGGTATTGCTATTGCTCTGGCTGCTCAGACCCTTTTAGGAGATTTTTTTAGCTATTTTATCATTTTTTTTGACCGTCCTTTTAAAATTGGAGATTTTATTATTGTTGGCGATTATCTAGGGACTGTAGATCATATCGGACTTAAAACCACCAGGATACATAGTTTGAGTGGCGAACAAATTGTTTTTTCCAATCAAGATCTAACAAATTCAAGAGTAAGAAATTATAAACAGATGGATCGCCGAAGGGTCGCCTTTCAATTTGGAGTAATTTATCAAACTCCCTTAGAGCAATTAAAAAAGATTCCTCGAATCGTAGAAGATATTATTACAAATATCCCTGAAACATCTTTTGACCGCGCCCATTTTGCCTCCTACGGTGATTTCAGTTTAAACTTTGAAGTTGTTTACTATGTTCAGGGTAGTAACTATAATAAATACATGAATGTTCAACAAGAAATTAATTTTCAGCTCAAAGAAGCTTTCGAAAAACAAGAAATTGAGTTTGCTTATCCTACTCAAACCGTACTTCTTACTAACGAAAATTAAAAATAATTACTTCTATGGATTAGATTTTTAATTCTTCAAATCTCCAAGAAAAAAGAAAAGCAAATTTGAGCGAATATCTCCAAAGGTAAGGGAAGAAAGTTCTACCCCGGTAACTTATACTTGTATTTCAACAGGATTGTGTAAATTTTATTTTTATTTCTAACAACAAGGAGGATTGTTATGCAAATTTATTTAATTTTAGCGATTATTATCGTAATTATTATCGTAATTTTTTCCTTGCAAAACCCCTTTCCTATTATCGTTTGCTTTTTTTCCTGGGAAGTAAAAAGCTCCCTTGCATTAATCTTACTCACTACCTTTATTGCTGGTATATTAGCCAGCTTCTTGGTAACTACCTTATTAAGAATAAAAAGAAAGCGACAGATTGCTCGTCAACAAAAGAAAACTCTGTGACAGGGGACGTTTGTAATA
This sequence comes from bacterium, assembly GCA_018894595.1. The sequence goes on along the minus strand of JAHIPN010000196.1, from coordinate 379 downwards.
TATTTAATATAAAAGAGGGTCTTTAAAGGGGTACGGAAAACCGCTAATCGTGCTCAGTAAATAAGTGACTTTTTGAACGGAGTAATTCGTACATTTGATTTTTTAGGAGAAATCAAGTATAATTTATAACACAATGTTAAAAAATATTATTAAAAAACAGCTAAAATTTATATTCAAATCTCTTCAGTATTCCTTCGAATAGCTATTCCTGCTTACAACATATTTACTTATTTTATTAGTCATGCGTTACCGCATTTAACCGCATTGTTAATATTTATAGCATAATTAATTACAATATAATAAACGACAAACAAAAAACCAATCAAAAATTTCAACAGTTATTTAGCAAAAAAAACAAAAAAGGAGGTAATTAAATTCT
>JAHIPN010000460.1 GCA_018894595.1 bacterium | reverse complement strand
GGAATTAACCAAACGCGCCATCGGCGTCGGAGACGAGACCGCGCCGATTATCAAAACGCCCAAAGACATTATCGCCCAAGTTTCCTATATGCGCGACAAAACAAGAGAACATCTGATGGTTATTTACCTCAACGCCCGCAATGAAATGATTTTCAAAAAACCAATGTTTGTCGGGACGCTTAACGCGAATTTAGTCCACCCCCGAGAAATTTTTCAATACGCCCTCCAAAAAAACGCCGCCGCGATTGTCTTAGTCCACAACCACCCCTCCGGCGACCCTGAACCGTCCCAAGACGACCTCACGACCACCAAACGAATCGTTGAAGCCGGCAAAATCATGGGGATAGAAGTCATTGACCACATCATCATCGCCAAAACCAAAGTTTTTAGTTTCTCGGAGAAAAAATTGCTTTAATATCTTAATTTGGGGACAGTCCCTGCTGCGGGGACTGTCCCCAAATTTTTCCGTTGAAACAGCCAGTTTTTTGATTGATTTGTCTCGGTGGTTGGGGTAATATGAGGGGGATGGGTTGAGAGGGAGAGAATAATAATTATGGTGAATAAACAAAAACAAATTGCGCCAATTAATAATAGTTTTACCGAGTTTTTACTTTATACCGCTCCGAATGGGAAAGTAAAAGTAGAGATATTTTTGCGCGATGAAAATATTTGGTTAACGCAGGATAAGATAGCTGTTTTGTTTGGGGTACAAAGACCAGCTATTACCAAGCATCTTAAAAATATTTTTGAGAGTGGAGAATTACATGAAAATTCGGTTAGTTCCATTTTGGAACATACCACTAAACACGGCGCCATTAAAGGAAAAACGCAAATACAATCTACAAAATTTTATAATCTTGACGCTATTATCTCTGTTGGTTATCGCGTTAATAGCGCTCAAGCAACACATTTTCGCGTCTGGGCGACCGAACGGCTCAAAGAGTATATCATCAAAGGTTTTACTATGGACGATGAACGGCTTAAAAATCCAAGCAATATTTTTGGGCAGGACTATTTTGAAGAACAGTTGGCAAGAATACGGAATATTCGTTCAAGTGAAAGAAGATTATATCAAAAAATAACTGACATATACGCGCAATGCAGCGCCGATTATTCGCCGACTAATAATATTACTAAACAATTTTTTACTACAGTGCAAAATAAATTACATTTTGCTATAACAGGCAAAACAGCCGCGGAAATAATTCATAAGAGAGTGAACAGTAAAAAGTCCAATATGGGACTGACGACATGGAAATACGCGCCAAAAGGAAAAATCAGAGAAACCGATGTTATAGTTGCGAAAAATTATTTGGCGGAAAACGAGATTGATAAGTTAAATAGGATTGTTGATATGTATTTAAGTTTTGCGGAAATGCAGGCGGAAGCTGGGCGGGTCATGTATATGAAAGATTGGGTAAAAAAATTGAACGCGTTTTTAAAATTTAATGAAAAAGACATTCTTCAAAATACAGGAAGGGTATCGCATGAGGTGGCAATTGCCTTAGCGGAAAAAGAATTCAAAAAATTTGAAAGAATACAGGACAAAAAATATATTTCCGATTTTGACAAAGAAGTAAAAAAGATTTTAGAAAACAAGAAAAAGAAAGATTAATTAAGCAAAGAGGTTTGACATTAAGAGTAGCGACATTTCTTAAGGTCGCGCTCGTAGGTCGAACCTCGTTAAAAGAAAGGCAAATTACTTTCAGATTTAGTTATTGCGAAACCGACCAATACAATTGCGCGGATTTTGAATCACTCAAAGAAGCGCAAACAATTTACGACTGCTGTCTGCTCAAAACAGGCAATGATGTCCATCAATTAGACGGAGACAACGACAAAAGAGTCTGCGAGTGGTAAGAGTTATAACCCCCGCCCCCAAGCGGGGTTTTTGATTGATCTACTGTGGTTGATTTGAAGTGTTTTGGGTTTTATATCCCACAGGTAAAATTACAGTATGTTATATGTGTGTATAAAAAAACTTGACAAGTAATTTTAATTCTGATAGGATGTGGGTATGAATTCAAAAATTATAAAAGATATTACTGATGTGATTTCCGGATACGCTTTTAGAACAGCATTAAAACCACAGGAAGATGGTTTAATGACTGTTATTCAGGTCAAAGATGTTTTGGGTGGTCTTTATATTAACAAAAATAGTTTAACAAAAATTAATTTACAAAAATATCAAAGCAAGGCACTTGTTGAAGAAAATGATGTGATTATTTCTTCTCGCGGCAGTTTTAAGACAAATGTTATTAAGGGCGATGCGGTCAATGTAATAGCTGCTTCATCTGTTTATATTTTAAGAATTAAAAATAAAGATATAATTCCGGAATATTTGGCTATTTATTTAAATTCAGTTGAAGGTCAAAAAAAGATTAGAGAAAAAACAACGGGTAGCGTAATTAAAACAATTTTGCGTAAAGATTTAGAAAATTTAAAAATACCATTGCCGAATAAAGATATACAAAATAAAATTATTGACTTATATAAAAATAATCAAGTCCAACAAAAATTATTAACTAGAAAAAAAACATTAATCAATGAAATTATTGAAAGTTCAATATCTAATTTTTTAAAATAATATGACTAAACAAAAAATTACTCAAGAACAATTAAATAAAACACTTTGGGCAGCTGCTGATTCATCTCGTACATCTCTTGATGGCGGCGTTTATAAAAACTATGTATTAGTGATGCTGTTTTATAAATATCTTAGCGATTTATTTAAAAAACAGGAAGAAAAGTTTCAAAAAAGATTTGGCGGGGCTTCTCGCGTGCAGGATAAATTAAGAACGGCGCGTTTTTATTTACCGCCCGAAACTTCTTTTGATTATATTTACAGCATCATAGAGCAGGATAATATTGGGGAAGAGCTTAATAAGGTTCTGGCAAAAATTGAAGACAGTAATAAAGAAAAACTGGAAGGAATTTTAACATCATTAGATTTCAATTCAGAAAATATTTTAGGCAAATTAGAACAACGCAATAAAATGATTCGCCATCTAATCTATGATTTTTATAAAATTGATTTAAGCGAGGCGGACGATGATATAATCGGCAATTCATATATGTATATGATAGAAAAGTTTGGGTCCGACGCGGGTAAAAAAGCTGGAGAGTTCTTTACAGTGAAATGCGTTGCTAAATTATTGACTAAATTAGCCGAGCCAAAAGACGGTGATAGGATATGCGACCCATCTTGCGGCAGCGGAGGTCTTCTTTTGCTTGCTGGCGAAGAAATAGAAAAACAAGGTTCAAAAAATTACGCGTTATACGGGCAAGAATCAACCGGCTCAACTTATCAATTAGCCAGAATGAATATGTTTTTACATGGCAGGGATTCAGCGCGAATTGAATGGGGCGATACGCTTAACAATCCGCTTTTAGTAGAAAATGATAAGTTAATGAAGTTCGATTTGACGATCGCAAATCCTCCGTTCTCGCTGAAGAAATGGGGAGCGGAAAACGCGGAGGGCGATAAATATAATAGATTTTGGCGAGGTGTTCCGCCAAAAGATAAAGGCGATTTTGCTTTTATCTCTCATATGGTGGAAGTGGCCAAGCCAAAGACGGGCAGGGTGGCTGTTATTGTTCCTCACGGCGTTCTTTTCCGCAGCGGAGCGGAAGGCAAAATTAGGCAAGCGATGCTTGAAGAAAATATTATTGACTCAATTATCGGTTTGCCTGCTGGGCTTTTTCAAACAACTGGCATACCTGTGGCTATTATGATTATTGACCGCTCGCGAGAAAAAGGAGGGGCGAACGAAAACAAAAAGGATATTCTGTTTATCGAGGCATCAAAAGAATTTATTCCAGGCAAGGCGCAAAACAGTATGAGTGAAGAAAATATCGTCAAAATTTTTAAAACTTATAAAAGCAGAAAAACAATTGGCAAGTTTTCCAGAGCGGTTAAATTTAATGAAATCAAAGAAAATGATTTTAACTTGAATATTACCAGATATGTGGATACTTTTGAGGAAGAGGAAGAAATAGATATTTCCGCTAATCTTAAAGAGCTATCTAAAATAGACCCAGAGATTAAGAAATTAGAAAGAGATATGAATAAAAAATTAAAAGAGTTAAGGATTAAATAGCAAAAAACAATGAATGACCTTATAAATATAAAAGTAATTCAAAAAGATTTTAATGGTGAGAAAAAAAGATTTGTTAACGCCAGAGAATTGCATCAATGGCTGGGTGTTGGAAAGAGATTTGCTACTTGGGTTACCGACAGAATAAGTAAGTATGATTTTGTGGAAGATCTTGACTATTTTGTATCCATTCCCAATTTTGGGAATGGATACAAAGCGCAGAAGTTAGGCAAAATTATTGATGCCAAAACTGGCAAAGTTTTACCGAAAGAATATATTATTTCAGTGGATATGGCGAAAGAGTTGGCAATGGTGGAAAACAGCGAAATTGGCAAAAAGGTCAGAAAATATTTTATCAGAGTTGAGAGCGATTTTAAAAAAGTAATGCGGATTGCCGCATTAGACCCCAAAATAATCAATCAATTAACGAGTCAGTTTTTGGAAACCAGAGAAGAAACCAAAGATTATAGAAAGGATTTTACCGCTTGTATTAAAAATTTTGTGGCAGTAAAAAACTATGGGACATATACAAATATGTTATACAATTTTTTATTCTTAGAAAAAGCCAAAGAATACAGAAAACTTTTGAATTTAGCGAAAAAAGATTTTACTCGGAATTATATGTATGAAGAAATTTTATTGATTATCGGCGCTTTTGAGGCGGGGTTGGCGGGAGAAATTGAAAAAGAATTTAAAAAATTAGGCAGGATATTAAGCAAAAGCGAGTTTGTAAATAAGTTTGATGAGTTTGCCTCGCAGAGGAACTGGATGGTTTACCAAAAAAGAGCAAGAAGTATCATGGCGACATACGACGCGGAATTGCGAAGTATAAAACACCCAAAATTGATTGATTACAAAAAAGAGTTTAGCCAAGAAGACATCCAAAAACTTATTGGATAGTTTCAATAAAGAAGATAATTATTTACTAAATAAAAATTAATAAAATAATATTATGACAAAAATAGATGAACTAGCTTCAAATTTAGACCCTAAAAAAAGAACAATCAAGCGAGATGAGTTTTATGGTTTTATTAAAGAATCACTTCATCAAATTGGTGGGATTAATGAGACCTATAAAAAATTATATGAAGATTCAGAAGAAAGACCAGCAATTTTAAAATCTATAGAGGAAAAATATGATAAAATCAAAGCAAATTATGATGATTTATTTTTAGCAAATGAGCAGGGCGTGATAAAATCAACTGAACTTCAAAACAAAATTAATGAAGTAAGGGATTATCACAAAGGATTGATAGAAGGATCAGGAGAAAAAAACTCTATCAAAGCGGACATAGAAGATTCTCAGAAACATATAACGGGTTTTTATAATTTTCTTTTTGATAAAGAAGAAGGGAAGAAAAGCAATGAAGAAAAAAGTAAAAAACATATAAAAAAAATAAATCAATTTTATAAAGAATTATCAAATAAAGAAGATGGAATTAAGAAAGAAATAGAAGAAATTTATAAAGCCATAACTCAAAAACATTCTGATTTGTTTGAAGCGGAAGAAGGTAAATCAAGTAAGGTAGAAGAATTGGAGAGCAATATTGCAAATATTCAAACATTTAACAAATCCTTAGATGAAGAAATTAAAGTTAATTTAAAAGAGAAACAGGAATATTTAGGGGATGTGAAAATAGATATAGAGACGACAAGAAAAGATATTAAATCTTTATTATCTAGCGCGACCTTAAAAACATTAACTCAAGGATATCAAGAGTCTAAAGAGGAATATTCAGCAAAAAAAGCGAAAGAATACAAAAAATTAGAATTCAAAAAAAATCCGGTTATACTCTTTTATAATATAAGTATTTTCTTTTTTAATGTATTATTTAGGCACTTGGTGGCTTTATTGAATTATATTGTTTTTATTTTCCCGCTATTTATTATTCTCGTTCTTTTTGTTCAACCCGAATGGAAAGTATTAACAAATTTTAACGAGTTTTTGAAAAATCTTAATGGATCAGATTTTGAGAATTATATTTTTTTTAGAATGGCATTATCATTACCCTTAGTGTGGATTTCTTGGTTTGGTCAAAGGAACATTTCTCAGCGTAAAAGATTGCATGAAGAATACAATCATAAATTAAGAGTGGTTCAAATGTATAGGATGTTTAATGATGATAATGAATCCTATAGTTTAGATAATAAGGTAAAATTAGAGAAGATTCTACTTGAAGTGATTGAAAAAAATCCAGGAGTATATTTAGGTAGAGGAGAGACTATAATAGATCAAATTTTAGAAAAATTTAAAATTAAAGGTTTTTATAAGGAATTAAAACAAGAAATTGTTGAAGAATTAAAACCTGTAATCAAAACAACACTGAAAAATATTAATAGAAATTCAACTAATAAAAAACAATTGTGATGTATAAAGAAAATAAACCACAAACAATATTTAAAAGAATTAAAAAAATTAATTAATAATTAAAATATAAAATTATGAAAAACGTAAGATTTACTAACAAAAAACAGATAACAAAAAAGAGTGTTGAAAATTTATCTAAAAGAAGTGCAGGTGTTTATAAAATTGTAGATAAAAACAATGAGGTTTTGTATGTGGGTAAAGCTAAAGCAGGTAGACTTGGAGATAGGATTTATGAGCATAAAGGAAGATTTAAAGATGGTACAAATTTTCGGATTCATGAGACTGGCACAGTAGAGAAAGCCGAAAGATTAGAAAAGAGAATTATTAAAAATGAAAAACCACCAAGAAACAGAATGCTAAAAAAATAATCTATGAAAAAAAATATTGTTGATAATGCAAAAATTATGATCATGATTGCTCAAGAAGATTTTATGTTTTCTCCTGATGACGATCAAGAGCCAAGATTTATTCAGGCATTTTTGTTACAGTCTTGTATAATCGAAGGGTTAATTCGTGAATTTACAAATGATTTAAATAAAAAAAATAGAATTAATGGAATTAAGCAACCAAAAACCTTTAATCAATCATGCAGAGAATCTAGGGTTGTGGGTGGAATAAGTAAAAATAATTTTGATAAATTGTTATCATATATAGATTTCAGAAATAATTTAGTACACAGACTTTTAGAAAAAGATGATTTAGTGTTATTAGAGAGTGAAATAAATCAAAAATATGTGGAAGGGTCAGATATTATAAACATTTTAATATAGTTATTATTAAATTATGTCTGATATTATATTTACAAAATCAACTTCAAAAGAAACCATGGGTGTAAATCCTATAATATTAAGAGAAACAATTACGACTCGGCTAATTTTTGAGCCGATTTGGGTTGATGTCTCAGAGAATCCTCTAAGAGGTGGTTTTAGATTTCAGAGAAAAGGGCCAAATGATACATGGCAGGATTTTAATTTAAAATCATTAGGTTCTTTGCATAAGGATGAAGAATATAAATTAAATCTTAAACCAGAAGAAGTTTGTGAATTATTATCTAAATTAGATGTAATTCAAAAAACTTTAAAAAACAGTGGGCATATACCAGGACATAGTGCCTTTGTAATAAATCAAAGTAATGCAGAAGGTATTTTTCTACAGATAGGTCAAACAGAAAACAGAGAATGGGTTATTGCACAATTAAAAAAGTTAGAAAGTGATAATTTTGAAAATCTTGGCGATGCTATTGGTCGCGCCAGATTAGAAAACGCAATAAAAGAAATAAAAGATAATTTATTAAACGATAACGAGGACTATTGGCAAAAATTTTTTGAAAATAATACTTGGATATTACAACAAGTTTTTTCGTATCCAGTGATTTATCTAAACGGGGAAACATATTTAGGTGGAAAAAATTCAAAAGGGAGAAGTGGTTCGGGTGGTGTGGCAACTGATTTTTTATTGAAAAATGGCGCAAATGGAAGTTTTGCTGTTGTAGAAATTAAAAAGCCAACTAGCGTGCTTTTGGGGTCATTATATCGAGGGAAAAAAGAGTCCGGCGGGTTAAATGAGATATATCAAACTAGCGGGGACTTGTCTGGTGGAATAATACAAACGGAAAATCAAATTTATGTTGCAAATGAATATTTTAGATCTCAAATAGGAAAGGATTATCCTGAGTTAAACCAGCTTAATTCTGTAGGAATTTTGATTATTGGCAATTTGAGTAATTTAACAGTGGCTCAAAAGAAATCTTTTAATCTGTTTAGAAAATCTCTTGGTAAAAATTTAGTCTATACTTACGATGAAATATTATTAAAACTAGAACTTTTAAAAGAAGTTTATGAAAAAAAATAAATCACAAAAAAATATTCCTGAAGGATGGCGACAAGTTAAACTTGGTGATATTTGTGTTTTTAAAAAAGGAAAAGGTTTGCCTAAAAGCGAGATGCTACAAGAAGGTGAAAACGAATGCATCCATTACGGCGAACTATTTATAAAATATGATGAGAAAATAAACAAAATTTTAAGTTTTACAAATAGTAAAAAAGATAAAATGTTTTTGTCTGAAGTTAATGATATATTAATGCCAACTTCTGATGTTACACCAAGAGGTTTATCAACCGCTAGTTGTATAACAAAAAGGGGCGTTATCTTGGGCGGTGATGTTTTGGTAATTAGGTGTAAAAATAAAAAATTAAACGGCTTATTTTTTAGTTATTATGTTAATGCTCGCAAAAGAGATGTTATAAAACTTGTGTCTGGCACAACCGTGTTTCATTTATATGGTTCTGATATGGCAAGATTTAAACTTTTACTTCCATCTCTCTCTGAACAAAATCGTATCGTTGAAGTATTAGAAACATGGGATAAATATTTAGAAGAATTGTCAAAGAAGATTGAGATTAAGAAAAAGATTAAAAAAGGTTTAATGCAAAAATTTATTTATAAAAGGAAGGATGTAAATAATATTTTAATTTCTGATATATTTAATCTTGGTCGCGGTAGGGTAATTTCAAAGAATGAAATTAAAGATAATATTGGTAATTATCCTGTTTATTCTTCACAAACATCAAGTAGCGGAATTTTAGGAAAAATTAATACGCACGATTTTGAAGGTGATTATATAACATGGACAACTGACGGAGCTAATGCTGGAAGGGTTTATTTTAGACAAGGTAAGTTTAATTGTACGAATGTATGTGGAACAGCAAAACTTAAGAATGATAAATCTGCGAATTTGTATTATATAGCATCATATTTAAATAATATTACTAATAGATATGTGTCATATGTTGGAAATCCGAAATTAATGAATGGAGTTTTTGGTAGTATAAAAATTAAATTACCATCTTTAAAAGAACAACAAGCTATCGCTAAGGTTTTAACTGTCGCTGACCGGGAAATTGAGGTTTTGGAGAAAAAGAAAAATATAATTGAGGCGCAGAAGAAGTATTTATTGAATAATTTAATAACAGGGAAAATTAGAGTTCCTGTCTAAAATATATGAATATGGAAAAAGTAAATTTTGATGAGACCAAACAATCGCAACTGCCATTTGTGGAGTTTTTGGTTAATATGGGCTACCGATATATTTCGCCAAGCGATGTTTTGGCGGAACGGGGCGGCGATATTAGCAAGTTCATACTTCGAGACACGGCTATTAGAAAATTAGCGGAGATTAATGAATATGAGCATAACGGCGAGGAGTATAAATTTAGCGACAAGGATATTATAGACGCCGTGGATGAATTGGAAAATATTCAATTTGAAGGGCTGATTGACACTTCTCGCAAAATTTATTCTATGATTATGCCGACTTCTGGCGGGAAAACTATTAGGGTTTTTCATAATGGCAAAAATGTTTCTAAAAATTTCCGTTTTATTGATTTTGAGAATCCTGAAAATAATGATTTCGCGGCGACGGTTGAGTTTGAAGCCATGGGCAAAAAGGGAATTCGTCCCGATATTGTGGTTTTTGTAAACGGGATACCTTTTGCGGTGATTGAAAATAAAAAGGCCTCTGAATCAGTAGAAAAGGCCTTAAGCCAGTTAAATAGAAATCAAGGCGCGGATTATTGTCCTAAACTTTTTATTTACCCGCAACTTTTGGTCGGGGCTAATAAAGAAGAATTAAAATATGGAACCACAGGAACGCCAAATAAATTTTATGCTAATTGGAAAGAAAGAGGGACTAACAAAGAAGAGTTAGAGGATAAGATTAAAAAAATTATTGGCAAAGAAATTAACGAAAAAATTTACCAACAAATTTTAACTGATTTAAACGGAGCCACCTTTGGGCACACGCAACAAATTGATCGCGTTCTAACTGAACAGGATTTATCCGTGATGACGATGTTTAATAAGACCCGACTGCTTGATTTAACCAAGAATCATATTTTGTATGATGCTGGAATTAAGAAGATAATGCGTTATCAGCAATATTTTGCTGTTCAAAAAATGTTAATTCGCGTTAACGAAAGAGAGAAAGGATATAAAGGAGAAAAAAGAAAAGGCGGGATAGTTTGGCATACGCAAGGGTCGGGCAAATCTTTAACTATGGTGATGTTTGTTAAGTCCTTAATTGAAAATCCAAAAATTGTTAATCCGAGGGTTTTGATAGTGACTGATAGGCGGGACTTAGACAGACAAATTAAAACTACTTTTGAAAATAGCGGGCTTAAAAAAGATGTTATTCAGGCAAAAAGCGGCGAGCATTTGATTAGTTTGATTCGTAAAAAAGATTTGCAGGTTGTGACTACTTTAATACACAAATTTCAATCAGCAGCTAAAAAGAAAACCACCCTTGAAGATTTGGATGAAAATATTTTTGTTTTAATTGATGAAGCCCATCGTTCGCAAAGCGGCATGGCTAATTTGGAAATGAATAAAATTATTCCCAATGCTTGCTATATTGCTTTTACTGGCACGCCATTGCTAAAGAAAGAAAAATCAAGACAAAAATTTGGTTCGTTTATTGATAAATATACTATTGATGACGCATTAAAAGATGAAATTATTTTACCTCTTGTTTATGAAGGTCGTTTTGTTGATTTGAAACCAGACAAGAAAGAAATGAATAGGCAGTTTGAAAGATTAACAGAAGGATTGAATGAGCAACTGAAAAAGCAATTACAAACTAATGCTGAAAAAAAGATTATTAAAGACAATCCGCATAGAATAGCTGAAATTGCTTATGATATTGAAAAGCATTATTTAAAAACTTTTTCAGGCATGGGGTTAAAAGGACAAATTGTCGCGCCGTCAAAATTTTCGGCGATGCTTTTCCAAAAATATTTCGCGGATAATGGCAAAATCAATACTGCTTTGGTTATTTCTGATGAAAATGGAATTATTGACGCTCAAGACGAACATAAGAAGGAAGTTGAAGGATATTTAAAAAATATAAAAGAAAAATATCAAGGATTACTCTCTTATGAGAAGGATGTTATTAAAAGTTTTGTTTATAATGATGAAGGGGTAGAACTTTTAATTGTGGTTGATAAACTTCTGACTGGTTTTGACGCTCCAAGAAATACGGTTTTATATTTAGCCAAAGAATTGCGTGACCATAATTTACTGCAAGCCATCGCCAGAGTTAATCGTTTGTATGACAACGATGTTTTGCCTAAAACTTGCGGGTATATTATTGACTATTCAGAGAACGCTCAAAATATAAAAACGGCTATGCAATTATTTGGCAATTACGACGAAGAAGATGTGGAAGGCGCTTTAATTGATGTTAAAGAAAAAATAAATGAATTGGAATCAAATTATAGCGAGCTTCATGAAATCTTTAAATCAGTTAAAGGCGATGACGAAGCATATATTCAACATTTGTTAGATGAACCCCTGCGTAAAGAATTTTATGATATTTTAAATCAGTTTTTGAAAAGTTTTAACGAGTGCGTTGTTTTGCAAGATTTTGTACATGAATTTAAACACTTGGATGTTTATAGACGGGAATTAAAGAAATTTATGGAGCTTAGAAAGGTGGTTAGCGTTCGTTACGCGGATAGAGTTGATTTTAATAGATACAAACAAGCGTTGATTAAGATAATGGATGATAATATTAAAGCCGAGGAAGCGGAACTATTAACCAAACAAATTACTATTACGGACAAGGAAGCTTTTAATCAGGTTGTTGCTGAAATGGGCTCTGATAAATCAAGAGCCGAAGCGATTGCTGCTCAAATTGATAGAACGATAGAAGAACAAGCCGAAAAAGACCCAGTATTTTATAGGAAATTTTCTGAAAAAATAGATGAGATAATAAAAAGGATGAGAGAGAGAAAAATAGCCGACATTGAAGCATTGAAACAATTGAAGTTAATTAATGATGAAGTTAATAATAAACAAGATAGCGCAATACCCGAAAAGATTAAAAGGAAAAAAGGAGCGGATATCTTTTACCGAAATTTACGAGATGAATTTGCCGTTCATAATGTAGATGATGAGAAATTTCAAGAAATAATTCTTGATATGTTCGCTGTCTTAAAGAAAGAAGCGATTGTTGATTGGTATAGAAACAGCGAGGTCAAGCGGGTTATTTACAACGAGTTAGACGATTATATTTATGATGAAATTATTCAGAAACAGGGCGTAAACTTAACAAACGAAGAAGTAAAAAGCATAATTGATAAAACTATTAAATTGGCAACAGAAAATTATTCAATTATATAAATATGGAGAAGCAAATTTTCACTTATGGAAGTTATTCTTATGAATATTTTTTAGTTCAACAATCGCGCAAAACGGTTAGTTTAGCCGTTCAGCCGAGTTTTAGAATTATATTAAAATGCCCAATTGGCTATAAGGACGAAAAAATACAAAAATTTCTTAAAAATAAATGGCATTGGTTGGAAAAACAGATTAAATATTTTAAGAAATATCAAAAAAATATTCTAATTAAAGAATATATTTCGGGCGAAAGTTTTTTGTATTTAGGCAGGCAATATAAGCTGATGATTAAAAGAGGCAAAGAGGATAAAGTTAGTTTAAGGTATGGCAAATTATTATTATCTACCACTGAAAATATTGCCAATAAAAAACACAACAAGAAAATGTTGCAGAACTGGTATTCAGAAAGAATTAATAAAATATTTAGAGATGAATACAAAAAAGTTTTGAAGGATTTTAATTATGATTTTGAACCAAGATTGATTACCAGGGAAATGAGCAAAAGGTGGGGTAGTTTTTTAAGTAACAAAAAAATAATTCTTAATCCAAAATTAATTCAAGCGTCAAAAGAATGCATTGATTATGTTATCACTCACGAGTTATGTCATATGAGGCATAAAAATCACGATGTAAAATTCTACAAAGCTCTGAAAAATAAAATTCCTAATTGGGAAGAAGTTAAAGAGAAGTTAGAATTAAGGTTTTTGGGCTGAATAGCTCAAAAGAATTTTTTTGTATAAATAATTTATAAATATGGAATTTTGGATAATTATTATTGCAATAATGATTGGATATAATATTTTCAAAAAAAAGAAAAAAACATATTCCCCTGGTCAAATATCTGCAACGCGGATGGCTTTAGTTAAAAGGGGAATTGGCAAAAGGCGTTCCAGTAGAACACTTGCCGACATTAAAAAGCCAGATGATTTTGATTTAACCAAAGAAAAACAGGAAGTTATAGATATTCTTGAAAATACAAGTAGTAATGTTTTTTTAACCGGCAAAGCGGGCACTGGCAAATCTAAATTTCTTGAATATTTTAGAGCTACTACAGAAAAGAATGTTGCGGTTTTAGCATTTACGGGTGTCGCGGCTATTAATGTTCAAGGTCAAACGATACATTCCTTTTTTAAATTTAACCCTCAAACTACGATTGATAGCATAAAAGCAAGATGGGGTGATGACGCAAAAATCTATAAAAAAATTGACACCATAATAATTGATGAAATTTCTATGGTTAGGGCGGATTTATTAGATTTTATTGATAAATTTATGCGTCTGAATGGACGTCATTCAGACGAACCATTTGGCGGTGTTCAAATTTTAGCTATTGGAGATTTATTTCAACTACCGCCAATAGTAACGAGAGATGAAGAAAGATTTTTTACAGAAGTTTACAGAAGTCCGTATTTCTTTGATTCAAATGTTTATCAGCAGGCTGGTTTTGTAAAAAAAGAATTAACTGAAGTGTATAGGCAGAACAAGGAAGAGCAAAATGATTTTATAAAGACATTGGATAATTTGAGAGTTTGTTCCTTTGATGAAAATGATATCGATTTGATTAATACGAGGTTTGACCCTGCTTATGAAAAACCTGAAAATGAGCTTATTATCTCTTTGGTTCCAACTAACAATATGGCAAATTCTATAAATATGGGCGAATTGTCTAAGTTGTCATCAAAACCACATATTTATACAGGTGTTATTACAGGCGAATTTCAGGAAAAGAATTTACCTACAGCCCAAGAGCTTGTTCTAAAAGAGGGTTCCCAGATTATGTTGTTAAATAATGATTCTCGCAAAAGGTGGTTTAACGGTGATATTGTAAAAATTATAAAAACAGATCCATATTATGTTAGGGTATTATTTGATGATGGCACTTTTAATGATGTTACGGATATTAAATGGGATTCAATTAAGTTTATTTTTGATGAAGAAACTCAAAAAATACAACCAGAGGTTATTGGTAGTTTTACTCAATTGCCTATTAAATTAGCTTGGGCAGTGACAATCCATAAAGGACAAGGGAAAACTTTTGATAAAGTTCATATTGATTTTGGAAATGGAACCTTTACTCCAGGGCAAGCATATGTAGCCCTGAGTCGATGTCAAACCTTAGAAGGAATGGTTTTAACTTCACCACTAGAAGAAAATCATGTATTTACTGATAGTAGAATAAAAGAATTTATGAATATTAAAGATAAAAAAATAAAAAGCCGTCAGGAGCCTTTTTAAGCAAATTTAATTATGAAAAAATCTGAATTCCTCAAAATCATAAAATCAATTGAGCCGAGTAGGGATATTGTTGCCGGGAGGAGGGGGTCGGAGGAGAATGTAAAGATTAAGATAGTATTGCCCTTGCTTCAATTTTTGGGATATGACATTGTTCGGCATTTAGATTTTGAGCGGCTTAGCACTGATATAGTGGTCATTGATGAGAAATTCAAACCAATCTTGATCGTGGAAACTAAAGCGTGGGAAGAACAAATCAAAAGACATCTAAACCAATGCTTGGAGTATACTTTTAAGATTAAAACGCCCTTTATAATAATCACATCAGGACAGCATACGGCTTTGTATTCTTCTTTGGGGAATTTAGATAATCTGAATGAAGTTGAGCCGATAATGGAATTTAATTTGAATGATTTGTTGGGCAAAAACGGCAAAAATATTTTATCTAAATTATATTTATTAGTCAGCAAGGATAGTTTATCGAGCGGCGCTGGAGAATTGAATAAGGCCGTTATGGCGTTATTGCCTAAGAATAAGAATATAAAAGAAGCGCGAAAGGAGTTTTTAAAGAAATGCGAAGATTTTAAGACAAGTATTAAAACGGTTAAAATCACGGATGATGATTTTACGGAATTGGCAAATAATTATCCGGAGGAAGTTTATAACGCTTTGATGTTGGCTAAAGATGAATTTTATAAAATATCGCAGGGGAATAATAATGTCAGGATTAGGTATAGAAGCAAGTCAATCGGGTTG
>JAHIPN010000195.1 GCA_018894595.1 bacterium | reverse complement strand
TATTCTGTTTTCCCTTACATGTTCCTGTATTGGGTTCTATATTTTTTATAATAGTCGGATTAACTACCGCATATGCTGAAGATTATAATGTTTTAGAAAACTGTGCAACTGATAAAATGATAAAGAAAATAAATTTATTAATTAATCCCAAAATAAAGATTATTATTTTTCTTATATTATTTATCATTATGCTTCTATTAATTGATGGGTTAGTTATAAAACCATATGTTGCGGAAATATATTATTTTAAAGGAATAGTAAGCAATGAAAAAGAAAGCTATATTGATGCAGCATCTAATTTTGAATATGCTGCCCAATTAGATCCTTTTAATGGAAGAATTCTTCATGCTTCAGGAACCTCTTATTTTAATTTAATGATTTATGATAAAGCTGAGAAAATTTTACAAAGAACTAAAAATTATATAGTTGATGTAAATACTTATGATAATCTCGGTTTACTTTATTCAAGATTGAGGGAGTACCAGAAAGCAGAAGGAGAATTTAAACAGGCTATCTATCTTAATCCGAAATTTAGTAAAACATATTATGATTTAGGTTATCTATATTTCATTCAGAAAAAATATGATAATACTATCGAGCAGTGGGATAAGATTTTAGAAATTGAACCGGATTTTCCTAATAAATATATTGTTTTAAATAATTTAGGGATAGTTTATAACAAAAAAGAAATGCCTGATGAAGCCTTAGAATATTTTTTACAAGCTTTGTATTTAGTGCCGGAAGGTGACCTTATTGAGAAAGAGATAGAAGAAGAAATCAATAAGATTTATAAAAGTAGATTGGAGAATTAATTTATCTCGGTTTCCCGAAATTTATTTTCTTTCTCTTTCTTAACTCGATACTCGACACATGATACTCAATACGAATTTATTAAATTTTTTGACAAAGAAGATAACATATGTTATCATTAGACAACTGAGGTTAACATTATGGATACAAAAAAGAAATTAATAGGAGTAAGAATCCCTGAGTCAGTTATTATAGAATTAAGAAAATATTGTAGATCACATGGATTTTTAATTAGCCATTTTGTTTCTCAGGCAATTGAGGAAAGATTAAAAAAAGTAAAAAGAGGCGAAGAAAAAGAAAAAGCAGAAAAATTACCAATGGATTAAAGGATGTGAATAGCAATGTTATCCAACAAACGCGGCGTAGTTTTAATTACCTTAATAATCTGGATTGTTATTATCGGTGCAGTAGTTATTTATGGACCTCAACTTTATGATTGGTATGTTGAACAAAATACCATAAAAATTATTAAATCAAATGTGGAATCTGCAGAAAAAGAAATAAAATTATTGTTAATAGACAAACATCCGGTATTAATTTGGAATGACACAGATAATATTATTAAATCTCTGAGTATTCAAAATCCTGTTACCAAAAAACCTCAAACGAGAAACGGTTGGAACATACCTGGCGATGTGGTAGTTGGTTTTAATGGAGTAGACACCTTCACTCTCGATGCCATAGGTCCTGATGGTAATATGCTTCGTTTAAATATTGTAATTAAGAAATAATAAAGGATTATGATGATAGATAATAATAAAAAAGAGTTTAATCGATGGTTGGGTAAAAAGAGATGCTGAAGAATGTCTGAATTATGCTGGCCAGACAATTTCATTAATAGAAAATCTAACAAAATAGTTAAAAGATTTATAAATTTAATTATTAATAAATTTAATCTAAAAAAAATAATTATTTTTGGTAGTTTTGCTCGAGGAGATTGTCATAAAGGAAGTGATTTAGATTTAGTTATTGTAGGAGAATTTAAAGAGAGATTTATAGACCGTATTAGCAAAATAATAGAACTTAATGATTCAGATTTAGAGATTGATGCAATGGTCTACACAGAAGAGGAATTTCAAAAAATGATTAAGGAAAGACGTCCTTTTGTTGAGCAAGCATTAGAAGAAGGAATTGTAGTTTATGAAAAAAGGGATACTCAATGTATTATGGTGTAAATGATGTTTTAATATTCATATTAGGTCTGATAGTAGGAAGTTTTAGTAATGTTTGTATTTATAGAATTCCCAGAAATGAATCAATAATATATCCAGCATCACATTGTCCTAAATGTCGCAGCACTATCTTGCCAAAAGATAATGTACCTTTATTAAGTTTTATCCTGCTTAAAGGCAGATGCCGTAATTGTAACAGTAAGATATCTATACAATATCCTATGGTAGAACTTATTACCGGATTAATATATTTAATCATTTATTTG
>JAHIPN010000018.1 GCA_018894595.1 bacterium | reverse complement strand
CCTCCCTGTTGTAAAATTTATTATTCGTTCTGTTGATTATATTTTACAAAAAGAATTCAACCTCCCAAACGGACTTGCGGATACTTCGAAACTGCCCAATAATAAGCATCGCGTTCAAATTTTAGATCCTGCTGTAGGAACAGGTACATTTATCAGTGTCACCATTCGTACCATATACGAACATCTTAAAAAGCAGGGACAAGTTGGGCGATGGCCGTCCTATGTACATAATGATCTTTTACCGCGCTTGCACGGTTTCGAGCTAATGATGGCACCATATACTATCGCACATCTCAAACTAAGCTTGGCTTTCAAAGAAACTGGATTTTGGAAATTTCATAGACGGTTAGGTATTTACCTCACAAACTCTCTTGAACAGAGTGAAGCACAACAAAATCTTTTATCCTTTGGCTTTGCCGAAAGTATCGCAGAAGAAGCCAGGGAAGCTGATAAAATCAAAAGCGAAATACCTATTATGGTGATTATAGGAAATCCACCATACAGCATCAGCTCACAAAATAAAGGTAAGTGGATTCTAAAACTAATAAAGGACTACAAAGCAGGATTAGGTGAACGAAAAATTAATCTTGACGACGACTACATAAAATTTATTCGCTTTGCCGAACATTTTATATAGAAAAACAAAAGCGGTATTGTGGCGATGATTACCAATAATTCTTTCATTGATGGCATTACTCATCGGCAAATGCGAAAGCACCTGCTGGAAACATTTGACGAGATTTATATTCTTGATCTTCATGGCAATTCTAAGAAAAAAGAAAAAGCACCGGATGGCGGTAAAGATGAAAATATTTTCAACATTCAGCAAGGTGTATCAATAAATATTTTTGTGCGTAAGGCGGGCGAGAAGAAAGGTCTTGGCACGATCTATCATGCCGAGTTCTATGGCAAGAGAGAAGATAAATTTAAAGCACTTAATGAAGGCAATTTACAAACAATTGAATGGAAAAAGCTCGATTATTTCGTGCCATATTATTTCTTTGTACCGAAGGATTTCGGAGAAAATGAAGAATACGGAAAAGGGTTTAAACTTAGTGAACTGTTCGTGGTAAATAGTAACGGTATAGAAACACAAAAAGATCGGGTAAATATTTTTTTTGATAAGAAAGAGGCAAATTTACTTTTAAGAAATTTTACAGATTTTCTTGAGACAGAATTAATAAAAATGTATTTCCTGAAAGATGGACGAGACTGGAAGGTAAAAACAGCAAAAACCGATTTAATAAATAATCCAATTTTAATTAATCAACTACAATATCGTCCATTCGACTTAAGATTTGTAAACTATACTGGAGCGACAAAAGGGATTATGTCTTATCCGCGCTTTGAGGTAATGAAAAACTTTGTTAATAAAAATATAGGCCTTATTTTTAAGCGTGGATTTCCAGAAGAAAATTCTGTACCCGTTTTCGTCAGTGCGAATATAATTGATAGACGCAGTTGGACACGAGCAGGTATGCAGGGTGCTGAAACAATAGCACCTCTTTATCTCTACACTGAGAATGGATCAAAAACGCCAAATCTAAAAAAAGAAATAATTGCTGAGATTGAAAAAGTCGTCGGCAATGTTACTCCCGAAGATCTCTTTGACTATATTTACGCCATCCTCCATTCGCCACGCTATCGCGAAAAATACAAAGAATTTTTGAAAATTGATTTTCCGCGCGTGCCGTATCCGAAAGATACAAAAACTTTCAAAAAACTGGTCACCTTTGGAGCAGAATTGCGCTCTTTACATCTCCTCGAATCGCCAAAGGTAAATCAATTTATAACAACATATCCTATCACTGGCACCGATATCGTTGAAAAATTAGCTTATAAAAACGGAAAAGTATTTATCAACACCGAGCAATACTTCGGCAATGTTCCCGAAGTAGTATGGAATTTTTATATCGGTGGTTATCAGCCAGCACAGAAGTGGCTGAAAGACCGCAAGGGGCGTGCTTTGACCAATGCGGATATCGAGCACTATCAGAAAATAATTGTAGCGCTGGCGGAAACTAATAGAATTATGAAAGAAATAGATAGTAATACTTAATTATGAGAAAGCATTTGGCACTTCGCATATCCGCAAAACGTTAGGAGAAAATTTATGCCATATCAATACAAAAGAGAGCCATTAAATAATGACGAAGTGGACAAATTAACTAATTCTTGTAGTACGTTCCGGGAAAAATTTGTTATCTGGGCATTTTTAGATACCGGTTTAAGGTTATCAGAATTTTCTGATCTCAAAAAAGAAAATATTCAATAGCAGGAAAAAAGATTAGTAATTTATGGAAAAGGCGGACCTTACGGCAAAAAAACCAAAAGAAGAATAATCCCCATGACAGACAGGGTTAGAGGGTTAATTGAATATCACTTTGCTGAAAACAACGGCATCGGAATGAGTAAAAGAACAATCGAGAGAATAGTAAAAATAGTAGCCGATAAAGCTGATATTTCAAAGACCGTTAGTCCTCATGTTTTAAGACATACTTTTGCAGTAAATTGTATCAAAAAAGGTATTTCTACTCGAGCTCTTCAATCCCTTTTAGGTCATGATCGGTTAGCTACTACTGAAATTTATCTTAATTTATCTCCGGAAGATGCTATTAGAGAATTTCTAAATAAATGGTAAAATATTTTTTAAAATTAAATTTCTCTTGACAAAAGTTAGCAGATATGCTAACTTTTATATTGAAGGAGCTTTATGGCACTGCCCAAAAAAGAAGATTATATTTTCTATCAGGGAGAGAAGTTCCAGGTAGAGTTTTATTTCACTAAAGCCGGGAAGATACCAGCTAAAGAATACTTAGAGAAAGAATCCTTGGATGTGCAAGTTAAACTAGCTGCCCTGGTAAAATATATTGCTGATCATGGCAGACTTTTTGATGCAACAAAATTTAGAAAAGTGGACTCAAAAGATAATATATTTGAGTTTAAACCCTTAGATCATCGATTTTTTAGCTTCTTCTATGAAGGGAAAAAAATAATTATTACTAATGCTT
>JAHIPN010000194.1 GCA_018894595.1 bacterium | reverse complement strand
TGAGAAAATTTAGAAGAAATCGATTGGATATAATTATCAAAAATATTTTGCATAGTTTATAAAGTACCAGGGTTAAATCTTTACAGGCTGACCCTATTTCCTTTCAATTAGAAGTTGCCCTCCGTCGGTGCTTTTTTGTATAAAGCTCTCCAGAGTTCTGTCCGGTAACAGTCCTTTTGCCTGTAAGTTTAAATGCTTTTCGCATCTTGCCTCTTCGGCTCCTTTTCTCTTTTTTTGAAAAAGAAAAAGTCTCTCCTGTTACCTTCATACAAAATACAATATTAAATTCATTTCAAAGTTAATATATTATATACTACACTTATTTTAAAAGTCCTTCTTTTTATAAAAAAGAACTCTTTCTGTTACATTAATTCCAATCCCAAAAAAAAATTATGTTAAGTATTGAGACCTGATTCCTTTTGCTTCTTCAATTGAAGCACGACAATTTGGTCAACTGCAACCAATTGTTAAGCAAAATCGTGTTACATTAAAAACTTCTCCAACCAGATTTTAAGGGTTGGTTATCTAAAACTAATAAATCAAGCATTACATTATCATCATCAGTATTAAATATCTTATTATCTGACATATATTTTCTTATCCGGTTCACGAATTCTTTTATTACTTGACGACTAGATTCTTCATCTGATTTTAATATATATTCAGCACGGATCCCAAATACCCCACTAGGTTTCCAATATTTCAGAACAGCACTCTCTTTATTTTTAACAACTGTTAAATATATATCAGAACCATGTAATAATTCAAACCTATTACGTAAAGCTAAAAAGGGCCTAATCTTTCCACTTTTAATTAAGGACTCAGTAAATTCAACAGTAGTTTTAACTTCGGATAGTTCTTCTTTTGGATATCCATGAAACATAAAAAATTTTACCATTAAGCCAATTAATGAAGCATCATCTGCTATTCTCCTAGCGACTTCGGGAGAAATATTTTTATTCATTAATTTCAACATGCGTGGAGAGGCGCTTTCTAAACCCATTTCTAAAATTCGACCTCCTGCATCCCAAATTTCTTTTAATAAGTTAAAATCCAAATCATTTTCAATCCTAAAATATGATAACCATCTAATATCAAGATGATTTTCTTTTATTAATTTTACAATTTTTCGAGCATGAGGAATTGTTAAACAATCATCTGTAAAATGAAAATATTTTGTTTTATACTTTTTTGATAGGTGCTTGATGTCGTGTACAAACTTCTCAGGAGAGCGAGTCCTAAAATCACTATACGTATCCCAGTGAATGCAAAATTTGCACTTATGCCAATAACAACCTCTACTCGATTGGACTGGAAGAGTTGGAGTTAAATATAAATCTAAGGGTAAATCGTCAAAATCAGGGGTTGGAATAAAGGATAAATCTAGTTGATCATGATTACAGGAAATTACCTCTCCATTATGTTTACGAAAATAAAGACCGGGAACATCATGATAATTAGGTTTATTATTGTGTAATTGATTCAAATACCTTACTAAGGATAGCTCAGCTTCCCTATAGAACAAAGCATCAATTGAATTAATATACTTCATGTATCCTAAAGGAAATCGTGTTGGATCAGCACCTCCTACAACTATTTTCCCATTATACTGCTGCCCTCTTAAAACCCTTATTATTTTTAAAGAAAATACTCTTTGTATTTCGAGAATTGAAAAGCCAATTACTTCTGGATTATTATTAAGTAAATCTTTTGCGTATTTATCAATAAATTTTGAAATTTTGGATGTAAGAAAATCATCAACTGAGAAGTTAGAGATAATTAGGGCTAGATCTATTAAATGATGTAATGCTCTATTTATCTTAAATAAACTGATTAATTGTTGGAACCGAATATCTTCATTGAATATCCATGCATAATCCCTTTGTTGGGCCTTCTTCTTGACTTGCTCTAAGCTTTTAAATCCATAAATATTATTTAAATTATCTAGATATAAAGAAATATCACACAATTTTTTTAGATCGATATTTGAATGACTAAGGAATTTTGCGTAAATAGGTAAGGAATCTGTTAATATAAGCTTTAGAGCTTCCTCAGTTAATAATTCATTCCTAAGTATGATGTTCAGATCATATTGCCTGACCTTAAATCCATTTTGCCTTAAAGCAGCAGTCAAAATAGGCAAAGATAAGCCAGGATAATCAATATTTTTATTTGGTGAAGAAATTAAAATAATATCATAAGTCATACTTCCCTCTCAGAATTTAAAATCATCAGAAATATATTGCCAATCTTCAAATAATATGGGACTCTTGTTAACTGTTAATTTTTCTAAAATTTTATCTTTAAAAGGAATAGTTTCAGTAAACTGATTAAATGACGTGTTACAGAAACAATTAATATAATTTAACCTTTCATTTTTTTGAATAATTGATTTAATACATTCAAAAGAACACTTGTAGTCATTTTTTATGAGGATATTATTTTTTATATTTAACGCTTTGTAGGTACTATGAAACATAGAAAATAGAATCTTTTTTATATATGATGAAATGCCACCACATAAGATTAATGGATGATTTTCGAATGGATAATTAAAGTCGATTAAAAATTCAAGTAAGTTCGTGAATTCATCTGTTTTACTTTTTTCTATTATATTTGGGTACCATTCGATAAAAAACGAAAATGATAATAATTTGTTATTTGAAATATATCTAATAATATTAAGGGTACTTTCAGAATCAAATAGACAATTTATTATTTTTATTTCTAGAGAATATTCATTTGCTTCTAATTCAATTTGCTTAATACGTTCTAAAAGAATAATTTTATCGTTAATTAAAATAATCTTAATACGAGGCGTATAAATATCAATTTTAGAAATTAGCCTGAATAATTCTTTGTTTTGATGAGAAATCGATATCCAAATCGAGATATTTGGAAATCTTGCATCAAATCCAACTCTTAACTGTCTTAAATTATTAATAAAATCTATTAAGTATCTTTCGAAAAATTGTTCATTACATACAACATTAATATTTTTCCAACCAAGGTAAGGAAACCACTTTGAAGAATATTTATTAATTTCTTGGAATAAATGATTATTAGTGCAAGATATCCAAAACTCATCGTTTTTTTGCATAATTTACCTTTATTTTACAGATTTATTAAGCCAGAAAAATCCTTTAAATAAATTTGATATATCCCAAAGAGGTGAAATATAATTTACTAGAAATAATTAGTAAAATAGTCAGTGCAAACTAAAATATCATAAACTGAAATTAGTAAGGAAACCACCATGCTCGATTTTTATCATTAGATAATTCAATATTTATATGTTTTTTTATCGTATAATCATAAAGGGACCATTCTGATAAATCAATACCACCTCCACTTTGTTTTATGCTAGGCCATGGAGCTTCAGGAAATGCAACATTCACATCATTAATCCAAACCATACCAGTTTGTAATGATTTTGCATTTTCTTCACTTCTTATTAGATCCTTAGACCATATAGAGGCACCCAGCCCATAAATACTTTCATTTGCAAGTTTTATTGCTTCATGTGTGTTCTTTACAACTGTGAGTGGAAGAACAGGGCCAAAACATTCTTCTTTCATTATTTTCATATTTGGATTGATATTAACTAAAATAGTTGGTGGAAAGTAAAATCCGTTTGTATCACTAATTATTTTACCACCTACGATACACTTTGCACCTTTTCTTATGGCATCATTAATAAACTCTTCAATTTTAAATAGCTGCTTTTTACTAACTATAGGACCAAAATCAACATCCTTTCTCAGTCTTTCAGTTTTTTCTTTTAACAAACCTAGAAATTCTTCATACTTTGATTCATTAACGAATACTCTTTTTGGCCTCACGCATACTTGACCAGAATTGCAAAATGAACCCCATACAATTCCATTTGCGGTAAGTTCTAGATCAGCATCTTTTTCTATTATGGCCGCATCATTACCGCCTAATTCAAGGTTGTATTTACGTAACCGTTTGGCACACTCAACAGCAATATCTTTTCCTGCCTCAAGACTACCTGTAAATGATATCATATCAATATCTGGATGACGCACTAGTAATTTACCAGTTTCTGAATCTCCCGTAATTATGTTTAATACTCCCTCAGGCAACCCAACTTCCTCAAACATTTTGCCAATTTCTAATCCTACAAAAGAGGCATATTCTGAAGGTTTTAATATCACAGTATTTCCAGCTACTAGAGCTGGGCCTAATGCCCACATGGGCATTTCTAAAGGATAATTCCAAGGTTTTATAATCCCAATGACACCAAATGGTTGAAAAAAAACTTTACTTGATTTAGTCGGCCATAGATCTTTATTAAGTGATATTTCTCGAGGTTTTAACAACAGAGGTCCCTTATCAGCAAAATATCTAAGTATATCAGAAGATTCAATTACTTCTACATCAGCCTCAGGAAGTCGTTTACCCATCTCCTCCATTATTAAAGTTTTCAATCCAGTCAATTCTCTCTCTTTACCATATTTTTTAACTAACAAATTAGCGGCTTTTGTAATATAACTGGCTCTTTCTTTGGGGCTTTTTTTGCTCCAATCTTTAAAAGCATTCCTAGCAGCTTTAACAGCTTCATTTACTTCCTTCTTCCGTCCATTTTGCAACTTACCAAATGGTTCCCCTGTAGATGGGTTAATAGTAGTAAAGAAATTCTTTCCTTCAACCCATTTTCCATTAATAAA
Source organism: bacterium (assembly GCA_018894595.1). The sequence continues at coordinate 9,453 of JAHIPN010000194.1, read as the reverse complement.
ATGCTTTCCATTTTTCATTGTTTTCTCCTTTCAGAAATAAGTGATGAATAACAAAACTTATTTTTTATTAAAAATTGACTCGTATTTCCAAATTAAAGCAAATAGTCCAGCTATAATTGGTATAAAAATGGTAATAAATTGTAAAAAATCGCCAAATCTATTTATTTTGAAACAAATATTGAAAACTGAGATGCCGAATATATTGCACAAACTGAAAAAAAGAGGTAACGAAAATAAGATAATAAAAAGAGTAATTATTTGCTTAACTTTATTTCGTTTATATTGTTTAAATTTGATACAAAGATTCCTATATTTCTCGATTTCATCTTTCATATCCTCTCGTATATTTATATTCTCAAGTTCAGTAGATAGTCTTTTACTCCTTTCGGGTGTCGTTCTAACTGGAGAAACCCATAACACATCATCATAAATTTTCTCAATTTTATTGTCTCTTGACTGCCAATAACGGTAAACTTCAACTAGTGCAAGCGAATAGAAAACTGTTAAAAACATTGTATGCAAGAAACTACCATCAGAAAAAATCTGCTTTTCGTCGCACATCCACCTAAACGCTTTAAAAATCGTGTGAATTTCTGGCACAATCAACGGATCATCAATACCACTATCTTTTTGGGGAATTATTTTTCTAATCATTACATACGCATAAATAACTTTGATTGTGTCAATGTGACTGCCCCACATACCTTCAACTTGTCCTTGTTCAAAGTATGTACAAGATCTTATCAAGGCTTCTCGAATTGCGCGCAATAATTGCTTATTCTCTCGCATTAATTTTTGAGATGATTGGCAATGCATGTAAAATAATGCGAAAGATTCAACCACTTCTGCAGTACTAAAATAATCATCCCACCAGTAAGCTATGACTTCTTCCTCTGTACCATTAGCTGTTGTGATTGTTAGTGATTTTTCAGTTTTTTTATGAATTAAATATTCAATTATTTTAACGATTATATCTTGATTTTTATTAACCTTAATATAATTAGAGCATAGTCTATCGTATATCGCTGGGTATTGTTTTTGAAGTATAATTAATGTTGTTGCAATTTGAGAAACATCTGCAGGACCAAATGGATATTTGACCTCAGTTTCCCATTGTAAAAACCTATGAAAAAGCCAACTTGAACCCCTCTCAATTGTCTCAAGAATCTCTCTTTTTTCATCATCAGTAAATTTATTTTCATATTTTTCTAAGGCTTTCAAAATGGCTTTAATTATAACTGAAGTATCCCACGTGACTTTTTCCCAATACACATGGCTTCCGTCCTCACTTGTAATTTTTTGTTGAAGAAGCCACCTAACGACAACAAAACTTTTATCTTTTATGGTTTCAACTAGTTTCTCTTCTTCATTCTTTTCCATAAATATGTCGCTAGCTTCAGCAAGAAATAAAATTGAAAGAGCTGCTTCCCAAGCACTATTTGTACTCTGAGCTAATATAGAATTCTTATCTTTTCCTAATAACCAATATGCTACAACTTTTATGTATTTCTTCCTTATTACATCACATAATTGAGCTGAGAATGGAGCAAATGGCAATTCCGACATATTTCATTACCTTTTTTTCTTAAAATTATTCATTGCCTAACATTGTGTTTATATTCAAAAAGCTTAAGTATAAAGCTTAAGGGGCCGGTTTCACAAATCCACATAATGATATTATAGATATCTTGCTTGGATGAAAATATACCTATTTAATTTTTTTTAACACACTATTTTCTTTATACTACAAGTCTATTTAAAAATCCTTCTTTTTTGTGAAAATATTTACAAAAAGGAATGATAATGGGGTCAGATCTTGCAATATCACCTTTCACATTCCCTCTCGATTTTTCTAATGGCTCTGCTAACTGTAGTATAATGTACGCCAATATATTCTGCTTTATCTTTTAAGGTAGGTATAGCCAGCCATACTGGAGGCGAGCTTCATATAATGCCTTGTCCTTTGACTTCTTGTCCTTATATTTAAAGATCTCATTAAGAGGTGGTCTGGTAATGTTGCTAATATGGTATATGCCTTTGTTATATTGCAAGACCCTTGTTACTCCATAATGATCAAATCCGATTTTATTTTCTCTAATAGGGATTTAGCTTTTTCCATTACCTCATTAAAGATTTCTTTAGGAATCAGTCCTCTCCTAAATACCGTCGTTACATAATACATCATACAAGATATATAAACTGTGTTTTTTAGAATAGGGAAATTTTCCATCATGTTCGAATCAGAAATTCTACTCATTTCTTCTAGATAATCTGTGATATTTGGAAATTTGTCAATTCTATCCGTAGTGACGATTTCCTTTTCGTCTTCGATACTAAAACCAATTTTTCTTAAAAAATATATTTCCTTTATTTGCATATTACTACCTCTATTTTTTTCTTTTCAAACGTTCTTTGAGGTTTCTTAAACTTATCTTTGCTTCATCTACAATGTTCTTATCGTTAGATTTTTTAAGAGATTCAAGTAAGGGTATAGTATCCTTATCACCACAGAATGATAATGCAGCAATAGATTCGCATAGATGTAATATCGGAACATTAGCATCCTCGTCTTTGAATTTCCTTTTTATATCTTCGAAAATATGCAGGGAATCCGTTGGAACATTTGGTGAAATAGCATCTAAATCTATCAAGTTTTTTGAGATTAAATATCCTTCTACAATCCCTGCGATAAAATCTTTACCGCTCTTATCCCCTAATAAAGTAATTGAGTTTATACAATTAAGTTTAGCAATTGAACTGTTTGTATCATCAAACTTTTCCTTTAAATACTTGATTTCTTCGGGATTTTTTAACCCTCCTAAAATAAAAGCGGCGTAATTACAGGCAGGAGACCATCCATCATTTTTAAGCCATTTTCTCAAAGTATTTATTTCTCTATCGCTTGTAATCATTTCTGAAAGAAAACTTCTTTCGTCTCTAGTGAACCAAATCCAATCAAAAGAGTCATCATTCGGTTTTATATAATCTTTGAATATATGATATGCTACTAAATACTCCCGGAATGACCTGTGCATAAAATAAATTTTACCAAGATTATCATGATAGAAAAGAGAACTCAATTTAAAGAAATTTAAATAATCCTCAAATGAATCATTAAGCAGACTAATTCCAAGCGTGTCACATAATAATTCACCTAATTCTGGTTCGGAAATTGATGGTGAAAGGTTATTTAAAAATCCTACTGCCAAGGCTGTATGAGCCAACAATGATCGTGTATAGTTAATTGAAATATATATATTTCTTCGTTTAATATCCCAACCTATAAGAAACCTAATATATTCTTCATACAATTGATACCTTTTTAATTTTTCTGACAAATCAATACGACCATTTTTGAGTAGAGGTATCAACATTCTTAAAAAGAGAGGACGAGAAGCTAATTTCACTAACCATTCAGGTAACTTAGGTTTTTCTATGTAATCTTTCAACAGACTTACTACTAATTCTTTCCTTAAAGGCTTAATTTCTCGAACGAGAGAACCTTTAGGACAAAGTTCAAAACCATCAGCCGATAGATCATACAAATATATGTCATCAGGACGATTAAAGAAAGTTGTTCTACATGTGATTAGTAACTTCGTATTTTTTCCACTTAGGTGTTCAAAAGACTTAAAATCTCTCTGTGAGATATCTGTAATACTACCTTTATCATATTCATCAAATTCATCTAAAATCACGATGAACATGCCTTTTTTCAAGAATGTTTTAATATCAGTAGCTGATAATTTCGTACCATACTCTCTCAAATATTTTGCTAATATATCTAAAGCATCATCTATCTCTGCATATTCTTTTAGATCAATTAATATAGGGATTCTGTTTTCATTATCCTTTCTATATAAATCAAAACATTGCTTTGCAAATTGCAAGCAAAAAACTGATTTTCCGCTTCCGGCATCTCCCAATAGGACAAATTGATTTGATTCTCCCTCTACCCATTCAAAAGATGTAGTCAAAAGGTCTTTTTCTTCTTCTTTTAATTCTAAAGGAGAGCAATTGAGTTCTAACAGGCTTTCAACTCGATCTTTCTCCACTTTGAGTCGTCTTGAGATAACTTTCTGTGCAGACTCAATATAAAAATCGAAATCCTTTTTTTCGGTAGGTCTTTTTTCTTCTGGAATCTCCAAATCTTTTTTATATTCGAACTTCCACTTGCCATTGACGGTTACATCGGGTTTCCAAGCCCCTCGTCCATGGCAACTAATCGTCTGGGTATCATATGCCCTCATATACCGTGTATAACGTTCACTCTCTATTTTTATGACTTGGTATTTGTTTGGGCATGGAGGCAATGTATCTGAATCCAACCCTGCACTTCCAGTTCCTAGAATATCTGTTTCAGTATCTGGCCTACATACTTGAAAATGAAATGATTCATGTAAATGACCATGCAAAACAAAATCAATCCCTCCCTCTTCTAAATTGAACAAAATATTCTCTTTATCGTCATGATTAAGAGTTTCACATCCAGCAGGACACCCTAGAGATAAATCGTGATGCGTTACCACTATCCTAATTAATTTCCTATGAGGATCTTGTTTGTCAAACCATTCTATTACTTCTCTTATTTGTTTAATCCCGACAAAACCATAATGGTCCTTTGACCGGTGACTTTCCCTAATGCACGAGTTTAGACCTACAAGTAATATACCTAAATCACTGAAATCATAAGGGTACCAAATAGCCTTCCAATCTCTCTTTTTATCCTTGTAAAATCTATGTAAAAAATTATCCCAAATTTTTGATTTTTCAGACCAAGGAACAACATCAACTGGTTTCTTACAATATGCTCTTTGTGTGTGAACGTACGCTTCGGAAAGATCCCAGTTAACATCGTGATTACCTGGAACAAGAACCACATGGTTTCTTGGAATTTTCAGAAATTTAATTAATCCAATAAGAAATTTCTCAACCTCTTCATATTCATTCTTAGTACTCCACTCTGCTAAATCCCCAGAGACCACAATAATATTAATATTAAGATTTTCTTTTTGTTTTAGTAGCTTTAAATCTTCTATTGTCTTATTTAACAAAGTATGATATGCTTCATTTCCTTCGTATCTAATAAATTTATTTTTAGTTTCTTCATCAACTTCTTGGTTAAATCTATGGTGCTTTCCAAATTGTAAATCCGAAAGATGTAGAATTGTGACCATAAAATATCTCCTTACATTGTTATTTTAGGAATATGGAAACCACCATTCCCTTCTATTTGCAGTACCCGTTTCATTATGGAAAATAGGGAGCACATCCTATTTTTTTCTATGGTTTAGTTTTACATTTTACGAGGTCTTTCCTTTGGGATGTCTATCTATAGTAATACATAAAACTCCGACTATCTGGTTAAGAAATTCCTCAGATCCAATGGAGTTCCCACTAAAATTTACAGAATTATTGACTTGGTACACCTTCCTTATTTATCTAATTTAAAAGTAAAATATTAATTACCTAAGAAAATGGGATTTGCCTCTATTTATTTACACTTTATTTATTTTTTTATATCATTTCTTTAAAGCCTTTACAATCACATCTTCTTGAAGCAATCCATGTCTAAAAAGTGTTACCGGAAATACATTCAATTTAGATTGCTTAAACTCTTCATAGATATTAACCAGGGTTTGAGCTTCAATAAGGGTTACTTGCAAGTCATAAAAAGTTTCACATTCATGTATAAAATCATCGGTAAAACAACCGGAAACAATAATGATTCCTTTAATGTTAAAACCATTCCTGCTGTATATTTGGGCATAGGATTTGACTTGCCTGATTACGCTGGTAAATTTAGAGTACTCCTTTTTTGAAGATTTACACTCTACAATGATTATCTCTTGATTACCTAAATCTAATATAATATCTGCTTTATCTCTTTTTGTATTAATCCTTTTCTTTAATTCTTCGTTGACATTCAAACTCAAACGTTTAAAGATAACCTTGGTAGTATTTTCGAATGCCAAACCAATGTCTTTTGATTTTATTTCAATTCCATTGTTTTTTAAGCCATTGATATCATTATTGGCAATTAATACATAATTTTCGATGTAGATATTTTCGGATTCACGATAACTGGATAATATACAGTTAATAATGTTCTTCCCTCTGTAAGAAATATTTTTATCAATACAGAAAGATTTAAGATCGTCTAATGGTATTAGATAAAGAATGTCTTTGGGATATATATTGTAATCTAATAAAGTTTCACTGATTAACTCTACCCTTGATTCAATTTCAAATTCAATCCTTACCAATTTTTCCATATCCTTTATCTTCTTTAGGTCAAGTAGCATCCTTTCAAAGCCATCTTTAGAAATACCAATGTTTTTATCTTGATCCAAACTATTAAAATGAGCAATTAAATTATCAATTCTTTCATCTACCGTCTTACCATAAGAAGTGAGATGTATTTCTAATTTGTTTTCGATAATGTCATATAAGATTTTCTTTTTCTCATTTTCTTTTGTATCTTCATTAAATATCTCTTCACTTAAAATCTTCCTAACACTCACACCTTTTTTGATAATTGATTCAATTTTTTCATATCTTTCTATTTCTTTAATCCCATGATTCTTTTTTATTTTATTAATCTGTCTATCATCAAGACATTTAACGATTCTACGAGTATATTTTTCCGCCAAATTAATCCCTTTGATTTCCCTTAACATATTAATGATTTCATCCGGAATATATATGTTTTGCCTGCTTTTTTTGAAAAAACCAATACCACTCTCTTTTAATTTCCTAATCGATTCGTCTATATCGTGCTTTTCCAATTCACAATTTCCTATAGCTAAATATAGTAAGGTTCGATATTCATCACTGGAAAGGCCCAATTCATTCTTCAAGGTAAATAAAATGGTCCATTCATCTGAAGTAATTCTGGCTTCATTACCAATAGACATATCGTTACTAAATGCTGTTCTAGTGCAATTGAGAAAAATACGATAATCTCTAATTCTTTTTGATTCAATATCTCTATTCTTGTTCTCCAAAATCGTTTTAAAGAATTTCATTCTTTCTTTTATTGCTTTAATTTCTTTTTCAACAAGAATTTTAAACCAATCCCGTGACATAATGCAATTTCCATCTCTAACGATAATATCAGAAAGAATATCTAAGAACACATCATTTTGTATTGATTTTTGTAATTCTGATTGATATTTTTTATAAATCTCCGGCCTATTAAAAGTTCTTACAAAATGCTCCGCATCAGTACTTTTATCAAGATTGACTGATTCATCAATTTCGGAAATAATTGCTGTTAGTATGTTATAGAATTTACTTATTTCAGTTTGTGTAGTAAGGTTAATGATTTTTAAAAGTTTCATACATCCCTCCTTATAAAGTAAATAGAAAAATATTTTGAGATTAGCTCTTAATTAGGTTAAAAATATTGACTTTTAGGTTTATGTCTTAAAATTTGACATAATGGAAATATTATAATTATTTAAATCATGATAACAACAAAAAAAGACAAAATAAGAAAATAATTATATTACTTTCTTACTCTGTCCTTTTACCTGAAAGATTCTTCCTAAGAAATTAGGAAATAATTCTTTTAGTTAACTCTGTAAGGTTGTTCCTAAAAATTAGGAATTGCCCCGTTAAACAAAAAGAGTAAGAAATTTTATCAACAGAATACTATTTTTGTAAAACGGGGACACACTTTACTTTTTCCCTGGCATGAAATGCGGGAATATAAAAGAAGAATGTCCCCGTTTTACAACTCCAGAGTTCTGTCCGGTAACGGTCCTTTTGCCTGAAAGTTTGGATACTTTTGGTATCTTGCCTCTTCGGCTCCTTTTCTTTTATGATGAGAAGAAAAAGACTCTCCTGTTACCTTCATACAGGTTACAATATTAAATTTATCCAAAATTATAGAATGTATAAGGGGGACACACTTTACTTTTCGCCAAGCATAAGTGCGGGAATACAAAAGAAGAATGTCCCCCAAGATTGTTTTAGGTATTATATTAGATATACGACATAAGTTTTAAAAGTCCTTCTTTTTTGGGAAAATAATTAATAGGGGGGCACACTTTACTTTTTGCCACGCATAAGTGCGGGAATACAAAAGAAGAATGTCCCCCCCCCTGATTCTTAAGTTTTAAAAATCCTGCTTTTTGCCAAAAATAAAGAACAAAAACTTTTATTAAAGAAAAAGCTACCGGATTATTTACCTGGCACACCTTCTCTATTTATTTTATTTCAATAACCAAATATTCAATCCGTTTTCCAAATCCTGCTGAATACTTAAATGTCTTTTTTATTATCCTATCGCTTCCATAGCTTTGTTAATTTTTCTAAGAGCTGTACTCAAATCAAAATTCTTACGCTCTTCAGGTGCCAAAACGTCAAATAACTCTGTTTCAATACGTGAATTCATATCCTTAATTTCTTCATCTGACCTGCCGAGGTTCTTCTTATATTTACCTAAATCTGTATCAGCGTCATCCTCTTGAAGTTTCTTTTTAAACAACGTTATTACTTCTTTATTGGTTAAATCAAACTTATTACGCAGAACAAAGTCAATATCATAGAAATCCCGGGGAGCTATAATTTTTCTTATCACACCTGCACGTAACTTTTCCGCTATAAGTTCATTTAAAGACAAGCAGTTAATTTGACCACCATCAAAAAGTGGATCACCTGTAAATGGATGCAGAAAAACGTGCTGTACTGGACGTTTTTTTATCGTGTCAAGCGGATTAAATCTAAGCCCAATCTCTAATTTAATTTTTGTTTCTACCTTACGTAGTGCTGATTGGTACACAAAGCAAAATACATACTGCTTGGACTCATTACGTCCGGGATTACCAGCATCGTCTAATCTCATACTGTTCAATGAATTTTTCAATTTTATCTTTAATCGGTTGGATACATTTACGTCTTTGACCGCGCGTAGCTTCATACTGTGGTAATATCATGCTAAAATCAAGATCCTCACTTAAACGATAATACACATAGTAAACCTTATTAAGACAAGTTCCTCCTTTAAAAACAAGATTTTCGGAAAGCTCATATATTCGTGAGAGAATCAAGGTTAAATAATAATCTTTTTCAATTAGAGGTAACAGAAAACCCTTTTTCTTTGATGCTCTTCCTAACGCTTTTATAAATTCATCTTTATTTTCGTGAATCATTGACTATAACTCTCCATTTTTTTTTAAGGGTGCCTTTACGCGAACCGTTAAGAGAACTAATAGATGTCTTTTCTATACTTTTTATGAGAGGTTTCAAAATATTTTCAGGAACTCCGGCATCATCAAGTATCAACCCAATACGCTTTCTGGTCTTAATATTGGGAAAGTAAACTGCATATTCAACCAGCTTCTTTATATCACATTTATTGCTAAGTGCAATTTCTGTAAATATCTTGGAAGCGCTTATAATACCTCCAACAGGTTTATTAAAATAAATGAGATCTATTAGCGTCCT
>JAHIPN010000193.1 GCA_018894595.1 bacterium | reverse complement strand
AGCTATAGCTTTAAGAAATAGGATTAGAAGACAGAAATTACCTTTGGAATTAATAGATGAAGTTACCCCAAAAAATATTATAATGATTGGTCCTACCGGAGTTGGAAAAACAGAAATCGCTAGAAGGTTATCGAAATTAGTTAAAGCACCTCTGGTAAAGGTTGAAGCCACAAAATATACCGAAGTAGGGTATGTGGGTAGGGATGTAGAATCAATAATTAGGGATTTAACCGAAGTAAGCGTTCAATTGGTACGCAAAGAATGGGCAAGTAAAGTAGAAGATAAAGCTAAAATATTGGTAGATGAGAAAATAATAGATTATTTATTTCCCGTAGAGATTAAGAAAAAAGAACAAAAAACAAATTTATTAGATGTTTCATTTTATGATGGTATTGAAGAAGAAAAAAAAGATTCTTTAGAAGATTTTACAAAAAATGATGAAAGAGAAGAGAGGCTTAAAAGAACCAGAATCAAATTTAAAGAAAAATTAGAAAAAGGTGAACTGGAAAGCAGGATAATTGAAATTGAAGTTGAAGAAAACATTCAACCTACGGTAGAAGTTTTTTCTAACTCGGGGATAGAAGGAATGGGAATTAATTTTAAAGATATTATGGGTAGAATGTTCCCTCAAAAAAGAAAAAAACAAAAAGTTACCATTGCAGAGGCTCGTAAAATATTACTCTATAATGAAACTCAAAAGTTGATAGATATGGAGGAAGTAATTCGAGCTGCTATTGATAGGGTGGAAAATTTAGGGATTGTTTTTATCGATGAACTCGATAAAATTGCCAGGCAGGAAAAATCATACGGACCAGATGTATCCAGAGGAGGAGTGCAAAGAGATATATTGCCCATTATTGAAGGTTCAACAGTTATGACTAAACATGGAGCAGTAAAGACCGACCATATTTTATTTATCGCTGCCGGTGCTTTTACCACCTCAAAACCTTCTGATTTAATACCTGAATTACAAGGACGTTTTCCTATTAGGGTTGAATTAAATATTTTAAATAAGGAAGATTTAAAAAGAATATTAACTGAACCTTGTAATTCACTAATAAAACAATATGTAGCCTTACTTGCTACCGAAGGTTTGAAAATAGAAATTGCAGATGACGCTATTGACGAGATTGCTGAAACTGCTTTTTTGGTAAATGAGCAGACAGAAAATATTGGAGCAAGAAGACTATATACTATTTTAGAAAAATTATTGGAAGACATTTCTTTTAACGCCCCCAGTCTCAAAAATAAGCATTTTACCATTGATAAAAAATATGTAAAGAAAAAATTACAAAGCATCGTAAAGAACGAAGATTTAAGTAGATATATTTTGTAGTTATTAAAATAAAGATCAAAAACTATTATAATAATTTCCCAATTAACTAATTCTCCAATTTACCGATTAAATTAGTCATTAGTAAATTAATAGTTAGTAAAGAGATAAGAAGATAGAAATAAAAAAATATAAATCGTACATCATATATTCCGTATCCGCGTTTAGCGTGAAGATAACCATAAATTGTTAAATGTTTGTTTTTTTAGTTAGAATCTCGTGTATTTATAAGTTTTATTTCTGACGAAATACGATATACGATATGCGCAATACTATATTTAATTTTCTTGATTTAGAAAAAAAACTGTGTTATACTATCTTTGATTTTATGCACTTATTATATATAAATTATAACGACTTATAATAATTTGGAATTATAATAAAAAATAGAAATATAAGATTATAAAAATGAAAATTGGAGGATGGTAGATGAGTGTAATTTCAATGAAACAATTGTTAGAAGCAGGGGTGCATTTTGGTCACCAAATGCGCCGATGGGATCCCAGGATGAAGCCATATATTTTTACAGAAAGAAATAATATTTATATTATAGATCTTCAACAGACTGTAAAATTAGTCGAAGTAGCATATGATATCATAAGGGAAATATCTAGCAATGGTGGTAATGTACTATTTGTAGGAACAAAAAAACAGGCTCAGGAATCGATTAAAAATGAAGCCGAGAGATGTGGTATGTATTACATAAATTATAGATGGTTAGGCGGAACATTAACTAATTTCGATACTATTAGAAAAAGAGTAAAAAGGCTTCATGAATTGGAAGAAATGGAAAATAATAAAATGTTTGAAGTTCTTCCTAAAAAAGAAGTGATAAGTTTGAAGAGAGAAAAAGAGAAACTTGAAAAAGTATTAACCGGAATTAAAGATATGGAAGAACTTCCAGCTGCAATATTCGTAGTCGACCCGAAAAAAGAGAAGATTGCAGTTGCTGAAGCCATTAAACTTTCTATTCCTATTGTGGCAATTGTGGATACAAATTGTAATCCAGAAGAAATTGATTATGTAATTCCAGGGAATGATGATGCAATAAGAGCAGTAAAACTGATTTCTTCAGTTATAGCTGACGCAGTTATTGAGGGAAGGAAATCAACTATTGAAAAAGAAACTGAAATGGTTTAAAACATAATATATATATATTTAAACGAAGCAAGGAGATAAGGATGAATATTAGTGCCCAAATGGTTAAAGAATTACGGAAAAAAACAAGCGCTGGAATGATGGATTGCAAGAAAGCCTTAAAAGCTACTGAGGGAGACCTGGAAAAAGCAATTGAATATTTACGTAAAAAGGGAATGGAGGCAGCTGCTTCTAAATTTAATAGGCAAGCACTAAACGGAAAAGTAGAATCCTACATTCATTTATACGGTAAAATAGGAGTTTTAGTCGAGATAAATTGTGAAACAGATTTCGTAGCTAATACTAAGGAATTTAACGAATTTACGAAAGATATAGCTATGCAAATTACAGCCTCAAACCCAAAATTTATTTCCAGAGAAGATGTTCCAAATGATATAATTGAAAAAGAAAAAGAAATATTTTATGCGCAAATTGAAAAATCAGGCAAACCCGCCCCTATAATCGAAAAAATTGTGGAAGGGAAATTAGAAAAATATTTCAAGGAAAACTGTTTAAAGGAACAAATATTTATTAAGAATAACAGCAAGAATATTAATCAATTATTATTAGAGTTAATTGCTAAATTGGGTGAAAATATTGTAATTAAAAGATTTGCCAGATTTCAACTTGGCGAGGAAATCTAATTCGTATCTCGTATCTCGTATCTCGTGCAAACTAGCGTATAGCGT
>JAHIPN010000192.1 GCA_018894595.1 bacterium | reverse complement strand
AGAAGGAGAAATCCGGATTAAGGGATTTCCTGCCGGAACGAGGGAGGCAAAAGCTTCCATAGCTTACATTCCCGAAATTCCAATTCTATATAATGACCTTACTGTTAGAGAACATCTAAAATTTGTAACTATGGCCTACAGGGTACCAGAGAAGAAAGCATTGGAGCGGATTGACCGTCTACTCAAGGAGTTTGATCTTCAAAATCGAGGGAGTGAAACTCCAATTAACTTTTCCAAAGGAATGCGAAAAAAAGTGAGTATTATATGTGCCCTTGTCCACAATGCCCAGGTTTTTCTCATCGATGAACCCTTCACCGGATTAGAGCCCAGAGCAGTCCAGACACTAAAAAACAGTATCTTAGCAGCAAAAGAAGCAGGAATGAGTGTGCTTTTTTCTACTCATATTCTAGATATGGCTGAGAAGATCTGCGATAAGTTTCTTATCCTGCAAAATGGTATTAAAATTGCCGAAGGAAGCTTGGTGGAGTTACGAGCTCTCGCTGGATTTCAGAATCGAAAAGAGACTACTCTGGAGGATATTTTTATTGCTCTCACCGAGCCCATTCTTAGGGAACCTCAAGCAGAGGAAAAAGATCAATGAACACAGAAATAAAAATACTTTTTTATCTAAGGCTTACCCTATACAGAAGGATGATCAAAAGATGGATAAATAAATTAAAATCTTTGGGTTTTATAAATCTATTTTATTCGGCTCTTTTCATAGGATTTATTGTCGCTCTTTATCTTAGTTTACCTACATATCTGGAACACTTTTTAGAAGAGAGCAATTATCCGATCACCATAATGGCAACAATGCTATTATATACTGTCTTTATCTACATGGTTTATAGTCATTTCGTTAAGGGGAGCCAATATCCTCCTTTCTATCTTCCAGCCGGCGATGTGAACTTACTACTTGTTTCCCCTATTGACAGGAAATATGTTTTTGGTGCCAGGTTAGCAAAATCTTACTTAAGTGAAGGTTTCGGGGTCGGGCTCATTATACTTTTATCTCTCCCCTTTATCAGAATCCTTTGGCCAGATCTCTCTCTTGGATATGCTGTGATCGGGTGGATTGAGATCTGGATGCTCCTTATAATCCTCATCAATCTCCAGTGTATTGTTTTCAATAGTACAGTCCTTAAGAAGGTAGCCAGAGTAGTGAGGCTAACTGTCCGCCTATCCATTAGTGCATTATTATTCTGGACTCTATATCGTTTTTTGGTAGATCCGAGATTTTTTCAGGATTTCACCCCGGCTCTTTCTAATGAGACCTTTGCAAACCTAATAGATACACCACAAACCTTTTTAACTCTTCCTATATTAGGTCTATTTGTTCTAATTGCTTTTATTTCGATCTTGGTAACTTTTGCTACGATAACGAAAATGAAGGTCGAACCTCTTATTGAATTCAGTCTCTTCATTAGCGAAACTATTAATTTATATTATAGTGGTGATTGGGAAGGGCTGGAAATTCTCTCAGAACAATCTAAGAAGAAAAAGGGTAAGAAGAGATGGATAACTGTTCCGGGTTATGGATTTGGAACATTTGCTATCGCATGGAAAGCTGCATCCACTCTAGTAAAACAAAGCCTTGGTATATGGTTAATTTATCTGGTAATGCTTTTTGGTGCTCTTATCTCTATTGTTTACATCCAGACCTCCTGGATTAGATTAGCTATTATAGTTTGTTTTTTCTTTAGCATAGGAACCCAGCTATTAAATCCTTTTCAACGCGACTTGAGGAAACCTGACTTTGTCCAGTCTCTTCCTTTACTCCCTAAGGAGATCATCCAGGGGAACGTGTTAGTTTCCGGTATTTTACTCTGTGTGTTGGGCTGGTTCTTTATTTCAATTCTCTGGTTGAGGTATAGCTTCAGTGCTTTCGAATATTTATTTTTAATGAGCTTTGTACCTGTTGGCTCCTATCTTATTATAATTTATGGGGTGGTGTCGATTTTGTGCTATATGAGTTTTCCAAAGATACCAGGCTTCATTAGAAAGATCTCAGCTAATGCATTAGCCTATTTGATTATTGGACTTTCAATCCTTATCCCATGGTTTCTTTATACGCATAAGCTTTCTTTTGTATTCGTGTGGCTTTCAGCAATCTCATTCGGCATTTTTGAGGGACTTATTTTGAAAAGGTGGTTAATTCACTGGATAGAGAGAAAAGGTCTGCCAAAAAATGAATAATGTAATATCCGTAAAATATGTGATAGTATAACACTCGCTAAGAAAATTGGTATTCCGATAATAAATATGCATATAATTTCTGGAGTTTATTTTACATTATCTGATAGAAAGGTTTATTTGTTTAATGAATATCTCGAATACTACCTTGATAATATTAAAGATTTCGAAATACAGTTTCTGAATTAATTGAAGGAGAAAATATTTAAAATATTTATATTTGCATAGAGAATATTGGGATATATAATAGAGAATATATATGAAAAGCTATCGTTGAGTTACTAAAATATAAAAGATAATAGGTGTTTGCTCCCCCCTATTTTCCCCTAAGACAAACCCTCATATATTTCTTTTAGAATGTCCGATAGAGTCTTGTTATGTATGGGTGGTTTTCAATTAAACTTCTTAGCAAAAAAAGCTCTTGGCGGGCGGTCGTTGTGATGAGATAATTAGAAGTTATTTACCCCGTTAGATAGTAAACATCTAACGGGGTTTACCAGGAAGTCAATAAAAGCAGGTTAACCCTGTTTAGTAGATACTCACTTAACAGGGTTAACAGATCAATTTAGTGAGATACCGGGGGAGAGAGAAAAAGAGGCCATCTACAATCGATTTTAAGGCATTTGTTTTTTTCTTTGTTTATGTTTATACCTT
>JAHIPN010000191.1 GCA_018894595.1 bacterium | reverse complement strand
TAGGGGCAGACCTCGTGTCTGCCCTTTAATAATTACTTGGTGTGCCTAAAGGGCAGACACGAGGTCTGCCCCTACGACTTATTCGCTGACGACTAATTTAATTCTTCTTCCAAATATTGTATCGCCTTATTTAATTGCATATCCTGTTCGCCATCTTCTGTTGGCTCTACTAATATATCTGGTTCAATACCGATATGGTTTATAGATCTTTCGCTGGGAGTAAAGTATTCAGAGGTGGTCATAGCAATTCCTGAACCATTATAAAGATTAAAGACTTGCTGAACTACCCCCTTGCCAAATGTTCTTTCCCCCAACAACCTCCCTCTTTCAGAATCCTGAATCGCCCCGGCTACAATTTCCGAAGCACTTGCGCTACCTTCATTAACCAACACGAATAAAGGCCATTCGGGATATTTGTTCCCGCTGGATTCTATAGAAGCTACTATCCCATCTCTATTTTTAATATGGACGACCGGTCCTTTTTTGATAAATTTACTGGCCACATCTATGGCACTATCTAATAATCCTCCCGGGTTATTGCGTAAATCGAGAATAATTCCCCGGATATCACTATTTCTTTTAAATTCATTTAACGCTTCTTCCAACTCAGGTTCAGTATTCGCATTAAAAGTAGTAACCCGGACATATCCAAGGTTATTATTTTTCCCCATTACCTCATTTTTTACCGCTTTAACTTCGATTATATCTCGGATTATGGTAATTTTTAAAACTTCCTCTACGTTTTCTCTCTTGATTACTATGCTTACTTCAGTTCCTTTCTCCCCTCTTAAAATATTAACTGCTTCATCTAATTCCATTCCTTCGGTTGATTTTCCATCAATCTCTACCATTTTATCTCCTGCTTTTATTCCTGCCCGGTAAGCGGGAGTATCTTCAATAGGAGAGATTATAGTTAATTGATCATCTTTTATGGAAATGATTATACCCAATCCTCCAAAACGACCTAAAAACATATCTTCCTGTTCCCTTTTAAGGGCTTGGGGGTCCATATAACGAGTATAGGGGTCATCAAGAGCTTTAAGCATGCCTTTTATGGCCCCTTGAACAACTTCATCTAAATCTATATCCTTCTCTACATATTCAAATCTTATCAAATTTAAAACTTCAAAGAAGGGCTCTAAATTATTAAATAGTTCCTCTTCATTAGTCTTACCATTTGCTCGAATATTGAAAAATACAAATCCACTTATTACGGAAACCAATACAAAAATCGATATCAAAGTAATTATTTTATTTCTTTTTATCTTTATCAAATTTTTCACCACCAAATTTTTAGAATGTTTACATTTACAGCCAGTTCATAGGGTCTGTAGGCTTGCCTTCTACTCTAACTTCAAAATGCAGCCTGGTAGAAGAAGCGCCACCGCTATCACCTACCTGACCTATAGGTTGTCCTTTGTTTACTTTGTCCCCGATATCTACTAAAATTTTAGAAAGATGGGCATATAGAGTAGTAATTCTTCCGCTATGATCAATAATTACTATCTGCCCGTATCCTTTTATATTTCCAGTATAAATTACCTCTCCTGAACTGGCCGCACGAACTACCTCCCCAAGGGGAGCACTAATATCTATTCCGGAATTAAAAGTATAAGTATTAAATTCAGTATTCTTTTGACTTCCATACCCGGAAATTAATTTACCCTGGATAGGCAGGGCTAAAATTCCTTTTTTAGGTTGCAGAGCAACTGTTGAGACTTCCTTCTGGGGAGCCTTTTTAGACTCCTCTTCCTGCTGTTTATAAATTCTGTCTATTATATTTTTTATTTCTTGAGAAGATTGCTCTAATTCTTTTAGAGATTTCAAATGTGCATCTTTTTGAGAATCTATTTTGTTAATTATGGATTTTTTAGATTTAATTGAAAACTCAATATTTTCTTTTTCTTTCTCTACCTCTTTTTTCAACAAACTTAATATTTCTTTCCTATTCTCCAGGTTTATTTTATGTTCTTCTATTTTCTTCATCTGCTGACGGATATCACTAATCATTTCAGCATCTAAAGACAAAATATTTTTTATATATCTGAAACGAGTAAGAAAATTAGAAAAGCTTTCACTATTAAATAAAATTTCCAGATAACCAGTTAGGCGGTGTTTATATATCTCCCTTAATCTGCTTTCTAATAGCTTAGTCTTTTCTTTTAGCTTTTCTTTTTCAATAACAACTTCATCTTCTGCTGCTTTTATCTCTTTTTGAGCAAAGTCTAAATCTTTTTCGATAGTTTGTAATTCCTTTTCTGCATCCTGTAAAAGTTTTTCTATTTTATGAAGTGTTTCTAAATAACCAATTTCTTTTTTTTGTAAATTATTAATTTCCTCTTTAACACTTTTAATCTGCTGCTCTATCTTTTTTAATCTCTGGTTTTCCTCGTTTAACTTTTGACTGTTGTCTCCACTG
>JAHIPN010000190.1 GCA_018894595.1 bacterium | reverse complement strand
GCCCTCCTGAAATGGTTTCCCATCCAAACCCGAACACTTCTTTCTTATCGATACCCGGTAAAACTGCGCAAGGGAATGGTAAGAGATGGTACCTTGATGAAAACCATCCCCACAATTATCGAACCAGCATTAACTTTGCCGACATAGAAAACATGGGCGGAAGAGCCGGCATATTAAATATTGGAAATCACCAAAACTCCTTCTCCACCTCCCCCTTGCAACTCTAACGACCAACGACTAACGACTATTTTAGAAATCGACACCCACCGTCCGGATAGAATAATCTTTGAAGGCAAGGAAGTTAAAGTTACCGCAAGAGAATTTTCCTTAATTCATCTCTTAGCTCAGCACAAAGGAGAAGTAATAAGTTACGAGGAAATTTTAAAGGAATTATGGAAAGATGAAAAAGATGTAGATGCAATTTATACTCGGATAAACTATCATATTTGTAAAATTAGAAAAGATATCTTAAAAATAATAGATAAAAAAGAAGATAACGTAAAAAAAATTAGAGATATTTTTAAAACAGTCCCCGGTAGAGGGTTAATGTTAGATATTAAAGAAAAAGAATTAAAGTTAATTTAAAAATTGGATTTCTCAATCCATATTTTTTATTTTTTTTCTTTATATTTTGAATATAGCTTGCAAAACTCTTCTAAGCTTATTTCTAAATCTTCTCTGATTATTGTACGCAAGAGCCCTTTAGGTATATCTTTATTTTTATGAATAGGGATAGTGGTCACTCTTTTTTGGTCTTCAGTTCTTAATCTTACATGGGATCCCTTCGTTCTAACAATTTTAAAACCCAAAGATTGTAAAAACCTTACAAATTCCTTGCCTTTAATTATGGGCAATTTATGCATTTTTAACTACTTCCAATTCTCTAAACCCTATAAATTTATTAATTTCTTCAACATCAGTTTCCTCAAGACACATCTGAATAACTTCTTTTATGTTTTCTAAAGCTTCATCAATAGTTTCGCCATAAGTATGACAGCCTTTAAATAAAGGACAACTTACAATATAATAACCATCCTCATCAAGTTCAATAATTATGGGTAAATGTAATTTTTTCATTTTCCTCCTCTTATTATAACAAGATAACACTTTTTTATTAATTATATCATAAATTCAAATATTTTATTTTTCAAAGTAAAACCATTTTGCCTTTTATTTAAATCCAAACCTTCTAAATATTCCTTGGTTATTTTTCCTCTAAATGTAACCACAAGATTTCCAGAAATTTCTTCAAATAAAGGTTCAGGTAAACCCTGCTTAGTAGATACTCACTTAGCAGGGTAAACCAGAACTTAGACATTTTTTAATCATCCTATTGGTTCCCGTTCCCCATTGTTCGATATATTTAATCAAAAAGAAACATCTTCCAATTAGTGGGTTTCTTAAAACCGAATCATGCTTTTTCTTCAAATCTTCTATTGTTAATGGCTCTGGAAGAGAACCACAACCCCAAATTTCGATTCTATCATCAAAAACTCTAATCTGAACATTACTGGAAATTTTATCATCTCGGTTCCTTTAATTTCTGTGTGTAGTCTAATATGTAGCTGGAAGATTTTTACAGTTTTTACAAATCATTAACCTAATCATTAGATAATCGTTAATCTAATCATTAACCATAAGGTAATGAGTGGCTCGACCTCTCCCTTCGCTTCTTATTTTTCCTTTCTTAATCAGTGCTTGAAGTTCGAAAGCAGCAATCACATTAGAAACACTATTAATACTCCTGTATTCTCTGTTGGTAATCTCTCCTTTTTGCTTAAGGTATTCTATTGCCTTTTTTTGTCTATTATTTAGGTCTTCAAGTCCTTTATTTATCTTCATAATATGTCTGCTGTAAAGGGTAAAAATGAAGGACACAAGTGAAATTGCATTACTTCTTTTCTCTGAATACTTTGCTCACCAATACTACCACCATGTAACATTCTCTCATTTATCCACTTAACAGAATGGTTTGCAAGATCAGTTAATGTTCCAGAGATATCTTTTCTGTCTAAATAATCTTTACTTACTTCTGTCCCCTTAAATTTTACCAGAGTTATGTAATTTTGGGGAATAAATCTCGTTGGTTCCTTTCCGAAAAGTAATATACCAGCATTAGTAGGCAAAAGTTTCCCGTTTTTTCTTACTGCACACTTTCGACTTAGTAGTACATCTTCTATGGGTATTTCAATCTTTGAACCGAATCTTTCCTCTCTCGCTCTTATGTAGGATTTAACCTTTTCAAGATTAATATCCTCAAAAAATGCTCCTTCGCATATCAATCCCTCAAAGCTTATTCTCTCTCTTTTAGCAAGAAGTTGGTATAGGGTTCTCCAATCTATAGCAACATTCTCTGTGTTCTCTCTCTTTAAATACCTGCCATCTGATGTCCTATAAACCTCACCTATACCTGCTGGTATCATCAAGGCTAGGATTTTCTTATGTTCTATCACAAATTCTTTAACTTCCCCGTATCTAATAGGTGGGTTAACTACTTCTCGTGCGGTACGCAAGATGTTATCATAATCCTCTTTTGACGGCACAAAGCCAATTATCTCTTTCCGGTCATTAACTCCTATAAGTATTGTTCCTCCTTGATGATTAGCAAAGGCTACAATTGTCTGCGCCAATTTTGATGGTTTCGGAGCGTTTGTTTAATCATTTCAAAAACATCATGAAGCTTCATTTAAACTTCCTCCTCCAAAAATTTTCCAACCTACAAGTTATTCAGTCTGCCAATCTGCTAATCAGATTCAATTGACCAATTTACCGATTGACCGATCCACCAATTAAGATAAAAAGAAGATTAAAAAAAGTTCGAGATGGAAAAACAGTCTACCGGTCGGCCAGTCAAGATAAAAATAAAATTAAAAAACAATCGTTTGATCAAAAATAATTAATATTTATGGTCCTATTATAAAGAGGAATATTTATAATAATTTGGGATATTCATTTTAGATTATAAAAATCGTGCATTTATCGTGCATTTATCGTGCATTTATTTCAAAGTATAAGATATAGCTCTTCCTCTTCCTTGTTTTCTGATTAGCTTTTTTTCAAGTAGATCGTTTAAATCCTTATTTGCTTGCCTGGGAGATATATTATTAATTTCTATATATATTTTTCTTGTAATATTTTTGTGAATCTTAAGATATTCTATTGCTTTTCTCTGTCTTTCGTTTATATCTAATTTATAAAGTTTTTCTTTTTTCTACCCTTATCTCGCCAGATCTCGCCAAAAGATAATATACTGCTGGACCTTTGCCTTTCTTTTCAATAACTCTCTTTTTATATAATTCCTCTAATTCTCTGCTTGCGGTTCTCGCAGAAATATGAGATAATTTTTCATATTCGGCTCTTGTAATTCTTCCATATTTCTCAATATATTTAACAGATTCTATTTGCCTCTCATTCAGACCAAATTTTTCTAAAACTTCATCACTCACAGTAGCTCGTTCGATTTTAATAATAAAAAAACCCATCCCTTGTTCAAATTCAGGTTCTAATAAACCGGCTTTCTTGCACCACTCAATAATATCGGTCGTGCCACCTCCTACATCCTCTACAAAACCCACACGATAAAATTGTCTAAAAATAAGTGGATTATATGGAACAGAAGGATGAGGTTTTTTTAAGTCTTCAATTCGCAGTTGAGAAGGTAATCTTCCAGGATTCCAAACTTCAATCCTATCAGGGAATACCCTGATCTGAATTTTTGAAGGGGAAGCATAGTCCCTATGAACAATCGCATTAACTATGGCTTCTCTTATTGCTTCTTCGGGCACTTCGTAACTCGAACTTGCTGATATCTTGCCAGATTCTAACCATAAAGGCTTCCTAATATTCTCAAGAATAAAGTGTGTGGCTTTCTCCGTTTGCTCAAACAAATTACCTAAATATGTTTGATAGCTCGCATAGGGCTTTGAAAACGTGGAAGTAGATAATAAAATACACTTTATTTCTGACTGTATAAAAAATTGTTCTACATTCTTCCCAAATAACAGAATTGCACTATTTGTTGGTTTACTGTTTTTTAATAATCTCAGTTTCACTAAAATTTCATCTATTGGGGCATCTATTGAAATATTAACCCTACCCTGTCTCTTCCCTTCTTTTAAAAACCATCTAATTTTTTCTTTATCAATATCAGCCAAGGTGGCTTCTTTGCAGATTTGAGAATCAAAATATAGTTTATCTTTGTGTTTTTCTAAGATTGATCTTTCGTATTCATCTTTGGACATTTGGAGTGTTGATTTTCCTACTCTTTTGTAGGGTCTACCGAAGGCTAAAACTAAGTGATCTGATGATTCTTTTATTTTAATGATGATTATTTGCTTTTCATCTATTTTCTCAACAGTTATACGGGGATGGATTTTGGGGTCAGTATT
>JAHIPN010000466.1 GCA_018894595.1 bacterium | reverse complement strand
AGCGGGAGCAGGTGAGTAGCTACGGCTAATCTACGGAGAACAGACTTCCCCCCAGTGAGCCACGACCTGCATGATGTCTACAATGTCAATGTCGCCGTCGCCATCGAGGTCGCAGTGGGCAGCATAACATTCATCCCCAAGCTGGCAGCTCCATCTGCTGGCCGCCATCATGACGTCCGCCACGTCCACGTCGCAGTCGCAGTCCAGGTCGCTGTGCAGGGAGCAGCCTTCTAGTTCCACGTGGACCCGCTCGCCTGACCCAATCCACAGGGGCGGGTCAGGCCATACGCATCAAGTTAATATTATGGTAAATGGGTAGTTTTCCAAGTCGACTTCCAAACCGCACATAGCAGAGGATAAGGCCAGGGCGTGGCAAACGTTCGGTTCCTTCTTGCGTTTGTCTTTGAAGCCAAAACGCCGAATGCGAGTTAGCATTTCCGACAACACGTCCTGGAAATCAGCCAAGTTGCCCAGACTGCGATTCAGGTCTCTGGCAAAGCGCTGAAAGATCTTTCGCACCTTCATCGGGCTGACTTCTCGATTGGCCAGCCAGCCCTGCGACATGCGTAGTGGTGCGATCAAGAAGTGAGTCAGAACGATGCCGATCATTTTGGCATATAGTTCCACCAAGACCCGTTCTCGGCGAAGGCCAGCGATTCGCTTTAGACCGCAGTAGCTCTTCCACAGCTTGAATACCAGCTCCACTTGCCAGCGAACCCCGTACAAGAGAGCGACCTGTTGGATGGAGAGCATGCTGGCAGGGACACTGGTGACCAAGATGGTCCAACTCAGCAAAGCCAGGTACTCCTTGCTGGGCGTCCTTCCTCTACGTCGGGCTTTCTCCTTTGCCTTGCGGCGTCGCTGATCCGCCACTTCTTGCGGTGCCGGAATGCAAATCAGGCGACAGGGCAATTGGTGCTGAGGCCGTTTCCCCATCAGCACATTGATCTCGAAAGCCTGGCGCGGACGGCTTCGTAGCATCTCGTACAGGTTAATGGGCTCACCTGCCGGGGTTAACAAGCCGGTTTTGGTCAAGAAGCGACTGAGGAAGTAGGCCTTCCGCTCAAACATGATGGCCTTGAAGGCGTCCAGACAGAAGTAGCCCAAATCGGTGATACTCAATGATCCCGGTTGAATCACCTTCAAATAGTCTCGGTATTTCTGATCCGGTTCACGCCCTGGTCGGAAAGCAACTTGGGCCAGATTGCCAAGTAAGAAGTCGAACACCAACTGCACCTTCAAGCTGGCTTCAGAAGCATCTCCGCCGCTGCCGGCGAACTCATTGGCCATATTGGCCGGTAGTGATTGTATCGTACTATCCGTCAGGTAGATCGCACTGAATTGCTGCAAGATGGGTAGAGGAAGCGGAATCTTGTTCTTGAATTTGTCCATTGCTTTGGCGAACATCTCTTTCAGGAAAACGACCGCCTTTTCATTAATGCGTTGATCGAGACCTTGCAGTGTGATGTCGACGCCGAGATCGAGGCAGACCTGAGACAAGTCATTAAGCGAGGCGTCTGGGTTTTCGATAAAGCCAAAGACCATGGTTTGCAAGAATTTCTGACCATTCAGTGAGGAAAGACGTTGCACGAACTTGGTCTTCCGAGCTTTCATTTTGACGACATTTTCTCCAAAAAAGTCCTTGATTGACGTGGCGACCTGGGACAAACTGAGTTTCATTATCACTCCCCCATCTATTTGGGAGAAATTATACTCATGAAACTCAAGTTTGCCAAGAGAGCAGGACACCATCGGTGGCTCAGACTTGACTAGTTGTTATTAGCTTGATGCGTATGGCGGGTCAGGCCCCAGGGGAATGGCTGGGTGATCGTTGATCGTGAAGGTGATAGAGTCTCCAGACTCCACTCCCTCGTCGAGCTCGGTCACGAGGTCGTCGCCGTAGACTGGTAGCAGGTACCAGCCGCTGAGGGTCACTTCGGCGCGCCCGGCCAGCACGCCGCTGGGGTCGTAGGCACGGACCACAGCCCCCACTGGTAGTGGCTGGCCGTGCAGAGTAGAGTGCTCGCCCAGGAAGTCAACGAACCAGGGCGTAGGATGCAATTCATCGCTTGACGTGTGGGTCGGTGTCACGCCGGCAGCGCGCTCCGCTTCGCGGGTATTGGGTATTGGATATTGGATATTGGGTACTGGGGACCGAGAATATCCAATATCCAATATCTGACCTCCCCCTGTAGTGGGGTATCGGAGTGTGCCCGCCTGAGCCATCCTGATCCAGTAGCCGAACAGTGGCTCCATTGGTGCACCTGGCCGTTCCAGTGGTAGGTGGTATCGTAGT
>JAHIPN010000189.1 GCA_018894595.1 bacterium | reverse complement strand
TGTTTACCCTGCTAAGTGAGTATCTACTAAGCAGGGTTTACCTTGGGCACGATGCATCGTGCCCCTACATTATTGCGGGTTCGATAAATCGAACCCCTACCTCCTAAACACCATCCGCTAATAATCTTCTGATTCCTGAATTCTGTCTTCTGACTTCTATCCTCTTAACGAGATACGATTCACGAGATACGAGATATGTTAAGCGATTATTTTTTAATCTGTTTGTTGTTTAGCTCATTGCAAATATTTCTAGAAATTTCTGTTGAAAAACCCCTTCTCAATAGAAAATTATATATTTTTTTTGGATCTATCCTGATATTTTTTATTTCGGATGCTACAATCTTTTCTTTTATAAGATTATGGGCCAGGCTTAGTTCATCCATTTCTTTATATGTTTTGTCTATTACTTTTTGGATAATATCCTGTTTAATTCCTTTTGTTCTTAATTCCTGATTTAATTTATATCTTCCTATTGGTTTATTTTGTAATCGAAATTGCGCCCACATCTCGGCAAATAGTTCATCGTTAATATAATTATTATCTTCTAACCAAATAATAAGTTCAGCAATATTTTTTTCAGGATATCCTTTATTTTTTAATTTTCCGGATATTTCATATCTACTATAAATTCTCCGGGATAAAAGTCTTAATAGATATTCTTTGCCTCTTATGGTTTTATCTTCGGAAATGATTTTTTCTATTTCTTGATCAGATAATTCTTTGCCTACGTAAATATCTAATGATTTTATCGTATTTTCATTTAGTTTGTATTTAGCTTTATTATCTACATAAATAACTACTTGACTAATATCTTTTTTGTCATAATTTATAGAAGTAATTTTATTTATTTTTTTGGTACCTCTTTACTTTTTCTTTTATCAAGCCCGGCGGTGGTCAATATTTTGTCTTCTATCTCGTTTGCAATTTCAGGGTGTTCTTGCAGATATGTTTTAGAGTTTTCACGTCCCTGTCCAAATTTTATATCATTATAGGCTATCCAAACCCCTGATTTTTGTAATATATTATATTTAATACCGAGATCTATAATGTCCCCTTCTTTGGATATCCCTTTACCAAAAATTATATCGAACATTGTTTCTTTGAAGGGAGGGGCCAATTTATTTTTTACCACTTTCACCTTAGCAGTTATTCCGATATTATCTTCATCTTTTTTAATGGTTGCCTTTCTTCTGATATCCATTCTAATGGTAGAATAAAACTTGAGCGCTCTGCCGCCGGGAGTGGTTTCGGGATTACCAAAAAAGATACCAATCTTTTCTCTAATTTGATTTACAAATACAGTTGTAGTTCTTGATTTACTAATAATTGCTGTGAGCTTCCTTAAAGCCTGAGACATTAATCTTGCTTGTAATCCCATATAGGAATCTCCCATATTACCTTCGATTTCTGCTTTAGGTACCAGGGCAGCAACTGAATCTATCACGATAACATCAACCGCGTTGCTTCTAACTAAAGATTCAGCTATTTCTAAAGCCTGTTCACCGGTATCGGGCTGAGATATGATTAATTCATCTGTGTTAACCCCAATATTTTTAGCATAATTTGGGTCTAAAGCGTGCTCAGCATCAATAAAAGCAGCGATACCGTTATTTTTTTGAGCTTCAGCTATAATATGTAAAGCGAGTGTGGTCTTCCCGGAGGCTTCAGGACCAAAAATCTCTATCACTCTTCCTCGCGGGACCCCACCTATTCCAAGAGCGATATCTAAGCTCAATGAACCGGTTGAAATAGTGTTACTTCCAGAAATCTTGGGGCGATCCCCTAATTTCATTATGGAACCTTTTCCGAATCTTTGTTCGATATTCTGCATGGCTGTGTCTAATGCTTTTTCTCTTTCCGGGTTATTTTGTTGTATTTTGTCAGTCATTTTTTAGTTTACTCCTTTATATTTCTTTCTTTTTTTAATAAATATTTTAATAATGTTATTGATTTTCTATTGTTTTAATAAAGGGAATTTAGCTGTTATGTCATATATTGGCCCACCTGGGGTTAATTTGCTTTCCATGAGGTCAATACTTCCAACCTCTTGGCTCAAATTATTTACCTCAATTCTTTTTAATATTTGAATGAAATTATCCTTATCTCTAATAAATTTCACCCTTCCGATGGTTATATGGCCGGAAAAATCTTTATCTTCCCTGGGGAAGCCTTTATTGGACAATTTATTTTCTATAGAATTATATAACTCTTTTAATTCGTTTATACCTTCTTTGATTCCTACCCAGATTATTCGGGGCATCTTGTAAGTTGGAAATACTCCAATATTAGAAAATAATCTTATAATGAATGGACTATATCGACTGGCTATTTCTTTTAACTCTGATTTTATTAATTCCGTTTGTTCTAACGATATGTACCCCAAAAATTTCATAGTGAGGTGTAAGTTGTTGTTTTCAACCCATTTTATTTTGGTTTCGGGAATATTTAGATTATTTTGAAGAGAAGCCAAATGTTCTCTTATATCCGGATTTAAATTAACGGCAATAAATGATCTTACTTTTTCCAAATTTTTATAGTTAACTCCCTATTATACTATTTATATTTTATTTAAGTTTTCTTTTAGTTGTAATTTGTATCTTTGCCTAACCGAATTTAAAAAATTTATATATTCATTGGTCTTATAATTAGGATAGGTGTATTCACAAGGAACAAATGATTTATTTATAAATCTAAGGGTAATTTCAGCGTATATCCCCTGATTAAGGTAAATTCTGGATGGTCCATCTTTAGTACTGGCTAAAATATATTTATTCAGGGTAATATATCCCGGATCAAGATTTATTTTCCGTTTAGGATGGGTTATATTTGTTTTGATATTTTTATCTATATTATCATTTTCCAAACTATTGGTAATTATTTTAATTTCTGCGAGCTCATCTTGTCTAATCAGAGTGGAAAAAGAAAATAGTTTTTGCATTAAATTTTGGCCAAACTCTTCTTCATAATAATCTGTAAAATTAAAAGGCTGATCATTGCTCTCGGTATCAACTTCTCCAAATTTTTTAATTAATACCTCTTTGTATAAACCGAATAAATATTTATCCGAGGTGATCATGCTTATTATAAGTTTGGCTGGTTTTGGTAAAAATATCTTTCCCAAAGTTTTATTATATTCCTAACTGTTCTGCTTTTATGTTAAGTTTCTTTACCCTGCTTAACAGTTAATCTTTTAAAGGGGCAAACCTAAAAAATACTAAATATTTTGTGCAGGATTAAAATTAAATTTTAGAAGGTAATTATCAATAGTCCCTTTGCTAATCTCAATTGATTCATCATCATAATATGTTTCAATTTTAGTCGGATATTCAGTTATAATTTCTAAAACTTGGTCGGTTTCCCAAAAAAATTCTTCACCTTCAAATAATATTCCCTCAAATATTATTTTATCTTCGGAAAGAATTTTTACCCAAGCTCTGTCATTGGCTATTAATTTCAGAATAGGTAATTTTTCAGCTAAAACTATATCCTGTGTTGAGTGTTCTGCGATAATAGCTTCTGCTTCTGATATGATATCCTCTTCGGTTAAAGTGCCTATATCGTTCGCTTTTTCCTTGATATTTATGCCAGTTTCGGTTCCGATTTCAGGCGAAGGAACCGGAAAATCCTGAGCCTCTTTAAGAGAACGGCTTAATAAAAATAATCCAATAAAGATTATAAGGACAAAGCTGGTTAAATAAACATACTTGACAGGAAAGAAAAACTTTTTTTTCTCAAATATAGATTTATCTTTCGTTTTAAGGTAGATACTTTTTTCTTTAGTTTTTTCTAAACCAGCCTTCTGCTTTTCTAAATTATTATAAGTTTGAATTATCTGATTAACATTTTCTTCATCTATACCCAGATATTTACTATAATTTCTCAAATATCCAATAAGATAAGTTTTGCCAGGAATTGCATCTACATTGCCTTCTTCAAGGGCTTGCAAATATTTTTTACGTATCTTTAAATCCTTCTCTGCTTCAATTAAAGAAATTCCCTTTGCTTCCCTTCTCTCTCTTAAGAAATTCCCAATATCTTTCATTTGATTAAATTTTTCTCCTTTTTTGGAAATTATACTATTTTTTATATTATATACCTAAAACATTTCATGGTCGAGTTATTCTTAATATTTTTTCTCTCTACCCTATTTCTTTTTCGTAAGGAATTCCATCTGCTGCCGGAGGGGTAGCTCTTCCGATGGCGCTTACTAATACGAAAATTGCCAATAAGTAAGGAACCATATTGATAAATTGCACTGGAACAGCAGTGACACCCTGCAATCTGATAGCCAGAGCCTCTCCAAAACCAAATAAAAGTGCAGCTCCTGCTGTGCCAAGAGGAGTCCATTTACCAAATATCATGGCTGCCAAAGCAATAAATCCTCTGCCCCCGCTCATTTCTTTGACAAAAAAATGGGCTTGCTCCAAAGACAAAAAAGAACCGGCTAATCCGGCAAGTGCCCCTGAGGTCATTACTGCTATATATCGCATTTTAACAATATTTACTCCCATAGTATCAGCGGCTTGAGGGTATTCTCCCACCGATCTTAATCTTAATCCGAAAGGAGTTTTAAATAATATTAAGTGTGACAATATGAAAATTATTATAGTTAAGTATACCAGGGGAGAATAATGAGCAAACATAACTATAATATTTCTAACAAATATTGAGCCTTCTCCTATGTTTGGAAGAGGCAATCCCCAAATTGGTAAATTGCTTTTTGCCATAATTTGGGTTTCACCAAATAAAAGCCAGCATAAAAATACAGTAATTCCACTGGCGAATAAATTAATAGCTACACCACTTACTATCTGATTTGCCTTAAAGGTAATGCATGTAACGGCATGTATTAACCCCAGTAAAATTCCTACCAAAATTGCTCCCAAAACTCCCACCCAGGGATTTCCGCTAAAGTTAGTCGCTGCAATTGCTGTAAAAGCACCGGTTAATATCATACCCTCTAACCCAATATTAATTACTCCGGACCTTTCTGAAAATACTCCTCCCAAGCCAGCCAAAGCTAAAGGTATAGCTACTCTGATAGATGAAGCAACAAACTGTGCGTTAAAAATATCACCAAACATTATACCACTTTCCTCCTTTGCCTAATCAATCTTTTCACTACTTCATCACTGATTACTACAAAAATTACTATAACAGCTTGTAATACCATAATAAGCTCCCGAGGAATTCTTCCTTCAGTAAAAATATTGACTATAGCTCCTCCGTAATTTAAAATACCGAATAAAATAGCAGCTAACACCACCCCCAGGGGGTGATTTTTACCCAAAAGTGCCACAGCAATTCCGTTAAATCCTAATCCAGTGAAAAGTTCTTGCCTCCAGCGATATTTAAAACCCATCACCTCATTAGTTCCTACTAAACCGGCAAAAGCACCGCTTATCATCATGGCCAATATAACATTTTTTGCCACACTTATGCCGCCATATTCAGCAGCCAAAGGGCTATAGCCGACTGCTCTTATCTCGTAGCCTAAATTTGTTTTCCATAAAATATAGTAAGCTAATATCGCCACTCCTATGGCGATAAAAAAGGAAACATTTACCTGATTATAAGCAGGAAAATCTATATTGAAGGACTGAAGAATAGGATAAAGTCTGGGAAGTCGGGCAGCTTCAGCAATTTCTTTAGTATGGGGAATCATCTGTTTTACGCCTGCTGCTACCATTGCTTCAGTTGGTGGTGCTTTAAATTTTAAAACAAGAAAGAAAGTTAAAGAGGCAGCTATCCAGTTCATCATAATAGTAACAATAACTTCATGTACCCCTGTTTTAGCTTTTAATATTCCGGGAACAGCTGCCCATAAAGCGCCACCGGCAGCTGCAGTTAATATGCATAGTGGAATAAGTATAAAAGCAGGTAAATCAGTAAAGGTAAATCCGACCCAGGTAGCAAGAAAAGTACCTATATACATTTGTCCTTCCCCGCCTATATTGAATAGACCACAGCGGAAAGCGAAAGCCACTGTTAGCCCGGTAAATATTAAGGGAGTTGCCCTGAATAATACATTACCCCAACCATCTCTGTTACCAATAGCGTGGCTAAATAATGTCTTATAAACAAAAACTGGATCTTCACCAATTAGCAAAATAACAATTGCGCCTACTAATAGAGCAAATATTACCGCAATTAAAGGAGTAATTTTTTCCAAAAGGGTATAATAGTCAAATTTTTTAATACTTTTCAAATTTATCTTCCTCCATAAACTACTTGGCCTTGGATAATTTTTTATTATTAGTAGTAGAGCCAGTCATTAATAAACCTATCTCGTTTTCATCTGTTTTCTTCGGATCTAAAACATCTACTATTTCGCCTTCATATATAACAGCAATGCGATCAGATAAAGACAAAATTTCTTCCAAGTCAGCTGAAATTAGTAAAATTGCTTTTCCCTTATCTCTTTCATTTAATATTTGTTGGTGTACAAACTCAATAGAGCCTACATCTAATCCCCGGGTTGGTTGAGCGGCGATTAAAAGCTTTGGTTCTCCGTATAATTCACGGGCGACAATAACCTTCTGTTGGTTGCCTCCGGATAAAGATTTTAATAAATTATCTTTATCAGAAGGCCGTATATCAAAATTTTTTATTAAATTA
>JAHIPN010000188.1 GCA_018894595.1 bacterium | reverse complement strand
TCGCTCCAGGGCAGCATCTTTTTCAATATACTTTCTATATTCCCGTAAAGTTGTGGCTCCAATACAATGTACTTCCCCGCGAGCTAAAGCTGGCTTTAACATATTGGAAGCGTCTATTGCCCCCTCGGCTGCTCCTGCTCCCACTAAAGTATGGAGTTCGTCAATAAAAACAATTATTTTGCCTTCCGCTTTTTGAATCTCTTTTAAAACTGCTTTTAAACGATCTTCAAACTCGCCTCTATATTTTGCACCGGCTACCATAGAACTAATATCCAAAACCAATATTCTTTTATTTTTTAATCCTTCCGGGACATCTCCACTCACAATTCTCTGAGCTAAGCCTTCGGCAATTGCTGTCTTGCCTACTCCCGGTTCACCAATTAAAACAGGATTGTTTTTTGTACGCCGGGAAAGCACTTGCATAACCTTCCGTATTTCGTCATCTCGACCGATTACCGGATCAAGTTTACCCCTTCTGGCTAACTCTGTTAAATCGCGGGAATACCGTTCCAGGGCTTGGTACTTTTCTTCCGGATTTTGATCGGTTACTCTCTGGCTCCCTCGAATATTTACCAAAGCCTGATAAATTTTATCTTTGTTAATCCCTTCTTCTTTTAATAAATCACCTACTCTGGTTCCTTCTGCTTCAGCTAAAGCAATAAATAAATGTTCTGTGCTTACAAATTCATCTTTTACTTTTTGAGCTTCCTGTTGAGCCGCATTTAATATATTGTTAAGTTCATTTCCTATATGTTGTTGTTCACCGCTCCCCCCATAAACCTGAGGAATTTTTTCTAACAGCTTTTCTAATTTTACTTTAAGTTCTTCAGGATTAATTTCTAACTTCTGCAATATTGAAGGAATAACTCCGTCTTTCTGATTAATTAATGCTAATAAAAAATGTTCACTTTTTATCTCTTGATGGTTGTAGCTGGAAGCAATTTGTTGTGCTTCACCAATTGCTTCCTGAGCTTTGATAGTAAATTTATCAAATTTATTCATCTCTATCACTCCTTTATAATCATGTTAAGGGACAGTTCTTTGACATATCCTCTAACTCCTTAACCAAAATATCATTCTCTTCTTTATTCCCTACGGTTATACGCAAAAAATATCTGGAACTTGAAAAAACGGGATCAGAAACTGTTTGGACTAAAATTCCTTGTTCTAATAAACTGTTATAAACCAATTCTGTATTTTCTTTAGAGCCCACTTCAACCAAAACAAAGTTAGTCCGCGAAGGATGAGCCTTAAAAGATGAAAGTTCATTTATTCTGTTTATTAATCTTTCGCGTTCTCTAATAATCTTCTCTATGCTATCTTTTAAAATTTCTTTATTATTAAAAACTACCTGGGCGGCGAGTTGGGAAAAAGTATTTACATTAAAAGGACTCTTTACTTTTCTTATTTCATTTATAATTTCAGGATTAGAAAGTAAATATCCTACCCGTAGACTGGCTAAACTGTAAGCTTTGGAAAATGTTCTAAGAATAACTAAATTGTCGTAACGAGAAATAAGGGGTACAAAAGTCTTTTCCCCAAACTCATAATAAGCTTCATCCACTACCACCAGACAATCTGATTCTTTAATTATTTTTATAATCTTATCTTTAGCAAAATAATTTCCGGTAGGAGCATTAGGATAAGCTATAAAAACTATAGAAGAATCTTCTTTTTTTGCTTCCTCTAAAACTTTATCCTCGTTTAAACTAAAATTGCTCTGACTTAAAGGAATTTGTATAAAATTAGATCCGTTAATAATTGAATAAATTTTATACATGGCAAAAGAGGGTGCGGTGGTAATAATCCTTCTGCCTTTTTCGGAAAAAGCCTTAATTAAATAATCAATAAGTTCATCAGAACCATTTCCTATAACTATATTATTTCTGGTTAAACCCCAAAAAGAGGAAACAATTTCACTTAACTTCACAGAGTTTGCGTTAGGGTAACGAGAATATTCTAAATTTTTAGCTTTCCTTAATATTTCTTCAACAATCTCCTCTGATAAACCATGCGGATTTTCATTAGCATTTAATTTTATCTTATAAGGTATTTCATGGGGGTCATAAGGTTTCAACTCTCTTAAACTATCACGATAATATTTTTTATTTTTCTTCATATCTTATTATTACTCCCTATCTTACTTTGTCAAAGTAGTATCTCCTGACACAATTTAAAAACCTATTTCAATTTTTTTATTTAAAGGAAAGAAAAGATTATTTCTTTTCTAGGCTCCTGATTTGATCCCGTAATTTAGCAGCTTCCTCATAATTTTCTACCTCTACTGCTTTCTGCATCTTTTGTTGTAACTCGGTAAGTTTTATTTCTTTTTCATTCTCTAAGCTAACTTTCTCTGTGGAAGCCTTATTTAATACTTCTTCGGTTACATAAATTGGAGCACGTGCCCTCAGGGCTAAAGCAATAGCGTCACTCGGCCTAGCGTCAATTTCTTTTTCCGTTTGATTTATTTTTAATTTAACTGAAGCAAAATAAGTATTATCTTTAATATTGCAAATTACTACTCTTGTTACAACTACGCCAAGGGCGTCTAAAATATTTTTTATTAAATCATGGGGTAAGGGTCTTACTGGTTCAACCTTCTCTAAGGCCAAAGAAATCATCTTTGCTTCATAATGCCCTACCCAGATTGGAAGCCACCTTTTTTCAGTTTCATCTTTTAAAATTACTACAAAACCTTTCGTTACCGGGTCAATTGCTACTCCAGAAACTTTTACCCTGATCATTTTTATCCCTCTTT
>JAHIPN010000017.1 GCA_018894595.1 bacterium | reverse complement strand
TAACACTTACTTAATCAGCAAAGTGTTATGGGGACGGTTGTACTAGCTCAACAATTCGGTATATTTTAGCGGAAAACCTATGGGGTCTTTAATAAATTTTAATGCAATAAAGATATTTATGAAGAAATTATTTGTTTTAGGAATGGTACTATTTTTTTGTTTATTTTTTGTAGGTTGCAGTGGGATAACAACACCACCAATTATTCCGGATAATGGTGGGATGAATGAATATGATTCTCAATTCATAACTTTATTAAATAAATTAAATACTCCTCTAAAATTAATTACTTTTTTATCAACTTGCCACTACAAAAAACATGATAGCATATACACTCCTTATGAATTTTATATTAAGAAAGAAGGAGATTGTGTCGATTTTGGTATTTTTAGCTGTTATGTTCTACATTATCATGATTACATTGTATATTCTGTACCCATATTTTTCCTTAACGAATCTGCAGGACATCTCTTAACTGTTTTTGAATATAAAGATACGGATGCTGATTGGTATTGGGGTTCTAAATTGGATAAATATGGTGTTATTGATGTGTCGTGTCTGTTTTTTTCAGTTTCTCCGGCGCTAAACAGCATTGAAGCCTGTGTAAATGCTTATATAGATTTCTTAGGAGACTCTTACGCCCTGGCAAGTTATGAAGTTCACCCCTGGAATTATTGTTCATATAGAACCATAGCCCAACAATAGAAAAGATAAGAATATAAACGGAAAAAAGACTATCAGATTTTTGGAAAGTGCAGTTAAACAAGGAAAGAATTAAAGGAAAAACATCAAAAATGCTTGAGGTTGTCTTAGAGGAAAAGAGAAGAGAAATAATAAAAGAGTGGATTGATTCCGGAAGGATTGAGAAGTAAATATTAAATTAGTTATATTATTAAAAATAAGAAAAATGTTATTAAAAAAGGGGAGGATTTTGATTTTGAAAAGAAAGTATTTTTTAGTAGGTTTATTCTTGATGTTAGTTATGTTTTTAGTAGGTTGCAACGGTAATGGAGGGTCTACTCCTCCCATCACTCTCAATCAATCACCCATAGCAAGTTTTACTGCTGATCCCACTTCAGGTGTAGCACCACTGGAAGTATCCTTTAATGGATCAAGCTCATCTGATAGTGACGGAAGTATTACAAGTTATGCCTGGGATTTTAAAGATGGAAACACAGGCACCGGACAAACAGTAAATCATACTTTTAGCTCTACCGGAAGTTATAATGTTGAACTCACTGTAACAGATGATAAAGGAGCTACACATTCAATTACAAAAACCATTAATGTAACAGAGACTCCCAATCAATCACCTACAGCAAGT
Organism: bacterium; assembly: GCA_018894595.1. The sequence continues at coordinate 2,592 of JAHIPN010000017.1, read as the reverse complement.
TTTACCGCTAATCCCACTTCAGGTGTAGCACCACTGGAAGTCTCCTTTAATGCATCAAGCTCATCTGATTCAGATGGAAGCATTATAAGCTATCAATGGGATTTTAAAGATGGAAATACAGGAAATGGAGAGACAGTAAATCATACTTTTAGTTCTACCGGAAGTTATAATGTTAAACTTACTGTAACAGATAATGAAGGAGCTACAGATACAACAACAAAAAACATCACTATAACAGAAACTCTATCAAATCAATCACCTACGGCAAGTTTTACTGCTAATCCCACTTCAGGTGTAGCACCACTGAACGTCTCTTTTAATGCATCAAGTTCATCTGATCCAGATGGGACTATTGTAAGTTATGCATGGGATTTTAAAGATGGATATACAGGCAATGGGGTGACAGTAAATCATACTTTTAACTCTACGGGAAGTTATAATGTTGGACTTACTATAAAAGACAATGAAGGGGCTTCAGATTCAGCAACAAAAACTATAACCGTAACAACCGCTCCAACAATAGCAAAATTATATCTTGTTGCGGAAGATGGCACTTATTTGGGTAAACTAACCACAAATGAATTCGATTCAGATAGTATTTTTAATGAGTATGGGACTTATGGAAGTAAGTACTCATCTAAAAGTATATGGAATGAGTATGGGACTTATGGAAGTAAGTACTCTTCACAAAGCGCTTTTAATGATTACACATTTACTCCACCATATATTGTTACATCTGATGGTACAATATATGGCAGACTAACTACAAACAAATTCATTAGCGGAGCAATAAGTCCTTATTCTATCTATGCAATTTTACTTGAACTTGGTTTGTAAGAATTTTCTTGGTAATAAATAGGGACAAGTACCTATTTTCTTGGAAGAAAAGAGGAGAGAGATAATAAAAGAGTGGATTGATTCCGGAAAGATTGAGGACATAAACAGCAAGTAAAGAATATTATTAGAAATTAGGAAAATATTATTTAAAATCAAGGAGGATTTCGAAATATGAAAAGGAAATATTTTTTAGTAGTTTTATTTTTAATATTAGCTATGTTTTTAGTAGGTTGTGGTGGGGTTATTCCGCCCACCAATCAATCACCTACCGCAAGTTTCACTGCTAATCCTACCTCAGGCGTAGCACCACTGGGAGTGTCCTTTAATGCATCAAACTCATCAGATAGTGACGGAAGCATTATAAGCTATGCCTGGGATTTTAAAGACGGAAGCACAGGTAACGGGCAATCAATAAATCATACTTTTAGTTCTATCGGAAGTTATAATGTTTTACTTACTGTAACTGATGATAAAGGGGCAACAGATTCAACCACAGAAGAAATTGAAGTTATAGGTGGGACCATAGCTGGTGGTATAATTAGCTCAAATACAACTTGGACAATAGCCAATAGTCCTTATATTATTATCAACGAAGATCTACAGATTGCTCAAGGTGCAACATTATCAATTAGTGAGGGGGTAATTGTAAAATTTGGCGAAGGAAGAAATTTGAAGGTTGCAGGTGCTCTGAAGGTTGAAGGTTCTCCAGATTCACCGGTAACACTCACTTCAATTAATGATGTAGATTATTGGTCCGGTATTGACTTTCTCGATATCTCAGATATTACTAATAGTAGTTTTAAAAACGCAATTATTGAAAATGCTAATATTGCTATACTTTTAGGACCAGTAGGTGCCGACCTTAATTTTGTAGGTAATGTATTTCGGAATAATTGGCAGGCAATTAGAGGCAGTAGTTGCGAAAATGCAACTTTTGAGGGAAACACATTTCTGGATAACGACCAAGCACTAGCGTTATATAAAGGTTCAATAAATTCTAACCTTATAGTAAAAAATAATCTATTTATAAATAACTGGAACGCAACAAGAGGTAAATACCAAAATACGATTTTTGAAAACAATACATTTTCAAATAATTATACAGTGTTTGATGAAGGATTTACTGCTGAGAACTGGATTCAAAATAATATTTTTGAAAATAATGACGAAGTTTTTGGTTGTTACTCTATGCATACGGTATCCATATCTATCCAAACCTACATACACAACAACAATTTTATTGATAACAGTTTTGTAGTTAGAGCCCCTGAGATAGGGGATATTGGCCTTACTAATATTTCAAATAACTGGTGGGGAACTACCGACACTAACATTATCGAGGACTGTATTATTGATGGAAAAGATGATGTAGAATTACAGAGTATTAATTATGAGCCAATTAAAAATACTAAAATAAGTGGTATTGGTTCGTCGATATCGTTAGAATAAACAACAGGGAACTTGATATTACTGTAACAAAAATTATTATATAAAAATGTTTTAAGAAATAAGACAAAAATTATTTTTATTTTCTCTCGATATTTCTCTTTTTAATGTTATAATTATAAGTGCAAAAGGGAGTGTGCTCTCCAAAATTACGCTCCCTTTTTTATAGCTATACCGAAAGACTTAACCCACGTTTTCCTTTCGGTTTTTTTATTTTATTAGATTTAAATGTTTTTCTAGAAGTTAAAAAAAACACTGCAAGAATCAGTAAATCATACTCAAGTAAAACTATTCAGGCCTGGAGGTGAT
>JAHIPN010000187.1 GCA_018894595.1 bacterium | reverse complement strand
TGTACTTTATCCTCTCTTTGCTGGGGGGTTACTTTTTCCCCTTTTAGTTCTCGTTGGGGGAAATTAGTAAGTATCCTTTCCCCAGACATTTTAGATACGGGCCCAAGATTCCAGTCTTCTCCTGTCTTTAAAAAAAATTGATATTCCCATCTTTTCCCTTCATCTAAAGGAAAATAATTTTTTGAGTTAGAGACTTCAGTAATTTCTTCTTCAAGCGCTTCGATGCTTTTTGAACTAAGCTTAATTATCCAAGCATCATAACCACCAGCACCCTTAGAGAAGGTAAAGCCAGCTAACATATAGCCTTTGTCAGTAGTCTTGATAATAGAATTTGCAAAATCACGATCGCTTCCCCCAAAAGTCTTATCCCAAAGCATATTACCTTCATGATCAAGTTTCATTAACCAAATATCCTCTGATCCTGCACCTTTAGATTTTGTTGAACCAGCAACAATATAGTCTCCATTAATAGTCTGAATAATAGGTCCTGCCCAATCATCTTCACTTCCCCCAAAAGTTTTATCCCATACTATATTTCCTCCATGATCAAGCTTTATTACCCAAGCATCCAGTTCCCCGGCACCTTTAGAGGATGTATAACCAGCTATTGCATAACCGCCATCGGTAGTTTGGATAATATGGTTTGCCCAATCGTAGCCACTTTTTCCAAAAGTTTTATCCCATACTATATTTCCTCCATGATCAAGCTTTATTACCCAAGCATCAAAACTACCAGCACCTTTAGATCTTGTTGAACCAGCAACAATATAGTCTCCATCAATAGTCTGAATAATAGATTTTCCAAATTCATCTTCGCTTCCCCCAAAAGTTTTATCCCATACTATATTTCCTCCATGATCAAGCTTTATTACCCAAGCATCCACTTCCCCGGCACCCTTAGATTCTGTTAAGCCAGCTACTACATAACCACCATCAGTGGTTTGAATAATAGAGTATGCTACATCTAGATCACTTCCACCAAAAGTTTTATCCCAGAGCATATTGCCTCCAGGATCCAATCTTATTACCCAAATATCCTCTTTCCCGGCACCTTTGGACGAGGTATAACCAGCTATTGCATAACCGCCATCGGTAGTCTGGACAATAGAACGTGCGCCATCATCGTTGCTTCCCCCAAAGGTCTTATCCCATTCTATATATAGCTCTTCTGAAATATCAGGGGTTACAGATGGTATTTCTTTTTCCTCAACACTAATATCTTCCGTCCTATCCTCATCAACTAACCCAGCTCCCAAGTCAACAGTTGTATTCCAATTACCGTCTGGCGTTTGATAAGTACAGAAGAAATGATAATCTCCCACTTTATTTAAAGTAAGAGTTCCTTGATAGTTATAAGGTTTAGATGGTTCAAGGGTGATGTTTTGTCTAATGGTAAAATCTGAAACGTGGTTATCAGGGTCTCTCCCTCCTACAGTTAAAACGGTAAAAGTAAGAGGAGTTGCATTTTCATTAGTAATACTAAATTCAGCATTAATTGTATCTCCTATACAGTAAGGTGATGAAGGTGATATTTTTAAAGGAGAAGTAATAATAGGATGAGGTTCAGCTAATATTTCTATACCACGAGAATTTATGGCATTAGAAAATTCAGATAGTTTATAATACCTTTCCTTGCCTTTTGGTTCTCTATTTGAATACCAATATTTAGGGTAGGGATAACTTCCCCATACACCAGGATCATAAACAATAATCCAATTTCCATCATCAGAGATACCTTTTACTACGATAAAATGTCCTTGAAGTTCTTCAGTAAAACTACAATACCTATCATAATTAAGAGCAGGATCATCTGATTCAGGATCAATATCCAATCCGGGACTAAAACATAACATTTTAACTGGGCAAATCACTATATGATTTCTATTATTTACTGCATCTATAACATTTTGTGAACCTGCTGATAGATGATTATAAGATATTCCCCAATGTTGCAATGAGTTCTTTAATTGCTCGGAAGTTGCGGTATTGGGACCAATATAATTGCGAATATCTCTTATAGGAACAAAGGTGTTTTTTATAAATTGTATGGCCATAGCTACACATGCAGGGCCACAATCATTTCCTTTTTTATCGCTATCACTAGCTCCCTGATAGCGATACCATTCATGTGGCACCACAATATTATTAGCTAATACCATATTTGTTTGAAATATCAAAAATATAAAAAGAAAAATATACACCAGTTTCCATCTCGTTAATTTCATAACTTATTCTCCTTTTTTATAATATTTTAATTATTTAAAAAAGCAATTATTTGTATTAATTTCACTTTATCACTTCCGCCACATCAGTCTGTTGTATAGATATATTTCTAATTTTAGTAGTAACCATGGTAATGGAGAGTTTATCTTTCATCATTTTTGCTTGGGTGATTAAATCTAATTCTCTATCTAATTCCTCAGCAAACATAATATTGTATGAGATTATTTTGTCTAATTTTAAATAGGATTGTTACTACAATATTTTAGACCCATGACTTTATGGCCTATCCTCTCGGGATAGTTTGCCTCTTTCAACTTTTGATTAACCGGATATATTATTTTTAAATAAAAAGGACAGAGTAATATAATAATTATATTACTATTCTCACCTTGTCCTTTTACCTGAAAGATTCTTCCTAAGAAATTAGGAGATAGTTCTTTTAGTAAACTCTGTATGGGTTTTCCTAAAGATTAGGAGTTGCCCCTTCGGTGCTTTTTGGTATAAAGCTCTCCAGAGTTCTGTCCGGTAACGATTCTTTTGCCTGAAAGTTTTGATGTTTGTGGCATCTTGCCTCTTCGGCTCTTTTTCTTTTATGATGAGAAGAAAAAGACTCTCCTGTTACCTTCATCCAGAATAAAATATTTAGTTTTAGGTCAAATAATTATAGAAGATTGATAGTTAGATGGTTAGGGTGTGTTACTTGGTGGATCTCTTGGAATAGAGAAACGAGTGTGTATCTTAAGATTGACCTTAGATAATAGCTACTTGTTTTAGTATAATGGTATTATAGGTATTTTGCTTAGATAAAAAATACGCTTATTTAATTTTTTGATGCACTGTTTATTATATACTACAAGTCTATTCAAAAATCCTTCTTTCTCTGAAAAATAATTTATAAAAAATAAAAAAGCCCTTCAACAAAATGCCTGAAAGGCTTTGTTTGTAAGGATTTGGTGGAGGCTAGTAGACGAGTTTCGCAACTTTTGCATGAGTGATGAAACTGAAAAGGTATATCATAGGTTAGAAGAAGTAATGAATATTTGCTAAGAATTAAAAAAATAGAATAATTCTTAAAATAAAGTTACCGAATTATTGACCTGGTACACCTTCTCTATTTATCTAATTTAAAAGTAAAATATTAATTATCTCAGAAAATGGGATGTGTTCCTATTTATTTACCTATTTATTAAAAAAATTACGTCAAATGTGAAGACCTAACCAGCCCCTTCTTCTACGAGAAGAAAAGTAGAAAAGACTTTGAAAAAAAATAAACTTTGATAGCTTAAGCCATGCCAAAAAAGTGTTGCGTTTCTCGTAGTTAGTTTAGCGAGTTATTAGCTGATTTTAAAAATTTAGGGGTATTTGTTAATCTTTTTCACTCCTTTAACAAATTCAATCCTTTTTACATCTCTAGTATTAAGATATACCCCCTGTCCGTCAATTATATATTTTGCATTTAATTTTTCGTCTACTCTTTTGGCCTTACTTAGAAGAAAATCCTGATTTTCAGTGTTCGGATCATAGGTATATAAAGAAATCCAACCAATATATATAGAACCATCATTTAAAAAGACAACTGCCCAATCTTTGTTTGTTTTTAAATTAATCTTTGCCCAAATAGATTGTGGATCAGGAGCTATAAAAGATAATTTATTGTGAAGGGTTGATAATTGAAAACGTAAAAAATGAAGGAGTATCATTCCACCACCAGTTACAAAAGCTACAAATAACAAAGAAAATATAAACTGACTGGAAGGAAAACCTTCCTTTTGACTTTGCAATACATTCTCTAGAAAGTTTTTATCAATCCATTTAGTAAATGTGACTATTAATACCCCTAAAATAATGCTCCACGAAATTTGAGCAAACTGGTTACGTTCTTTGGCCGGGTATGAAGCTCGGTACAATTCTAGAGCAACAAAGCCAGGAACAATATAGAGAATAAATTCTAACAAATCTTTTACAGGCATAGTATATTCCTAATCATTGGATGTTGTACTATTTTGCTGATCTTGTGTTTCTTGTTGATCGGATGGTCTAGATGTAGGAGCTGTATTTTCAGGCTTTGGCCGTTCATGAGTAATAGATTTCTGAAAATCTTCTTTTATGATTTTTTTATCTTTTGATTTTTGATTATTATCACACATCAGTATACTCCTCTTCTGTTAAAATATGCTATTGGAATAAATAACCCATCTAACGTTAGAGTTCAGTCAACGCACGGTATTTGCATAATGCCTTGATAAAAAAGAAACCATTATTGACCGCTGAACCTAAAATCAGCAAGCCCAATAGTACAGTCGGCTGCAATGATTTGTTAGATAATCCACCCCACAAGATTTACTTGTTTAATTGAGCTTCTCTCCACATTTCCGCGTAGTACTGACCAATGTCATCAAGGCAGCTTCGGTGATAAATATTTCCCTCAAAATCCGAATTTATATCAATTGCTTGTCTGTGACAAACAGGGCATTCGCCAACCTCAAGATCAGATTCACATAGATGACAAAAAGCTTTGTTATCTTCTCTCAAGCAAACTGTGCTAAGGATACCGCAAATCGGGCATTCCCGAAACTGCACAACCTTTCCTTCTTCTAAGGCTTTCCGCTTAGCCTCTTTTGTAACGTTGCCCCATTCTTTTAGTAAGCCATCTACAGTCTTAAACGCCGATTTCGGAATGAATTTTCTAAATTCTAGTTGCAATTCGCTTTCCAGAAACCGCAACAAGAAGTCAAAGAGCAAGCCAAGATTATTAGTAGCATGTTGATGAGAATAAGTCGGCATATGATGTATAATTTCATGGCGCCATTCAGAAACCTTCCGTATCACATTTATTTCCATTGCTTCCAAGGAAACGCCAAAATTTATTAACCGTTGCGGAAGTTCCTGCAATCCGACAGTATGATCCCTTACTAAATGTGGGGAATCGATTTTTCGATATATCAAGTTTGGGTGAATTCTAGACAACCTTTCCTTTAGTAGCAGTTCGGTTGCCGTGACAGCATGGAGAATAGAAAACGCCAACTTACCTTTTTGGTAGTTCTCCAGTGATTCAGTTAGAAAGTCTCTTGCTGAATCTAAAAAGGTCATCGAACTATTTCCCACTTATGACGATGGCTGTATAACCTAGGTTTATCTGTACTAATTAAATTATAATTACGGCTTTTTTTAACCATATAAAACTCCATTGTTTTGTTATCTTATATTAAATGCATAAATATTTGTTAGTTAATCCAATAAAATCATACATTTCAATATAAGATTTTAAATACACGAAGTAAATCTTATTCTTTTATAGCAATTTAATCGCAGATACTATGATAAAATTTAAGCTTTTTCTATATACTGCTTTGATATATGCTCCATCTCATAAATTAAGCGAAGCAGCTCTGCAGTGAACATGATTGTACTCTCTGCACGTTTTTCGTCAGGACTCTCTAATAAATGAGTTGCTTTATTTCCATGTTGTCTGATAAGATCAACCCAATTTTTCATAGGAGGAGTGATAAAACCTTTTTCTTCAAGATATGAAAGATAATTTGTAAAAGAATCTCCTTCATTCGCACCCTTTTCTACAGCAACGTGCATAAGGATTTTTCTACAAATTAGCTCACATGAAGTAAAAGCATTCACAGACACACAATTTCTTGCCTCTTTGTATGCTTTTAATACGTTCTCTGGCAATCCTTCAATATTAGGCCCAAAAGGAACACCAGGATAAACATTACCATCTTCAGCTAAAACAGAACCATTACCACAGTTTGGACATAATAACCATCTAATAGTGTGTTGTGCACTTGCGTAATATCCACAGACTACAGCTCCAGACACTTTTGTATTACAATGTCCGCAGGTATACGAATACCAAGAATCCTTATTGCTACCATCATGTTTAGTAACCGAAAGATGTCCTTTGTATTCCATGTTCCTACCTCCTCAATTTCAGTAGGTACTTACGTCTAATTTTAAATAACTAAATTAATTAGTTTACGCTTCTAATGGGTTATATTTTGCACAGTACTTTATTTTGGCAATATCATCTTTCTATATTTATTATACTACATAATTTTTAAAAATCCTTCTTTTTCAAATAAAAAAGCCCTTCAGCAAATGCCAAAGGGCTGGAAATTGTCAAGCTCCCCAGACAGGACGATTATAGAACTTTTTGTATGAATGAAGAAGCTGAAAAGGTGTGTCGGGAGTTAGAAGAAATAATTATAATCGGTTGAAACCTAAAAATACTAAAGAGGGATTTTAAATCTATCAATAAAATACACTTATTTAACTTTTTTAAACCTGCTTCTATGAGAAAGATACTCTTAATAGCACATGCAATGTATAGAGATAAGACAGAATATGTTGCTGCCTAGATTCTTTAAAATATTTACAATAAAATACAGTGTCTAAAGGAGAGTTTGCGGGTTGACTTTTAACACAGTATCTATTTATTAATACATTCGGCATTGATAGGATCTGTGCCAATGGTCAAATGAAGGCCATGCCATTCTAAGGGAGCTAAGGGAATAAAAATGAGCGGTAATTTCTCTAACTCTTCATGAAGCTTGTGATGCAACATATACTGTACTCTAATTTCTTTATCAATCAATCTTACCACCCCATTTTCACTGATAAATTGTTGCTAAAAGATCAGACAATTTAGCTGTAGCTACTCCAATTACATTATCAGCTGCTCCATAATAGACAAAGAGTTGATCTTGGAGTAAGACAGCTCCGGATGAAAACACTACATTGGGAACAACTCCATAAATTTCGTAATCTTTCTCAGGTTCTAAAATGGGTTTTTCGCTTCGATAAAGAATCTTTTCTGGATCATTTAAATCGATTAACATTAGTCCTAATCGATATGACCAATCTTTTAAATACACCCCGTGATAAATAAAAAGCCAACCCTCTTTAAGCTTTATAGGGGGCGCACCAGCTCCAATCTTTGCATCATCCCATAATCCCGGCCTGGGATCAGCAATCTTTTTATGTCCTGTCCAATTTCTTAAGTCATAAGAATAAGCAACCCAAATCGATCCTATGTCCTGGTAAAAAGCTGGGCGATGGTAAATTACATACCTTCCTTTAATTTTTTCAGGAAAAAGAGTTATATTTCGGTTACTTTCATTATGATCAGGAAATAAAAGACGATGCTCAGACCAATTCCACTTATTGTTTATAAAATCTTCTGGTTCAATTGAACTAATAGCTGGCCGAGAGATATCTTTATCTACTAATTTAGCATCATAGGTTATATAAATTTTGCCCTCCAAAAATGTTAATCTTGGGTCTTCTACTGCTTGCCTTTCAAAATCCATTTCCTGGGGAACAAAGATAGGACGATTTAGTCTTTTATCAATATGAAAACCATCAGAAGTAGAAGCGTAGCCCAGTCTACTTTTTCCATCTCTACTATTTCGACCATTATAAAGGAGATGAATTCTCCCACCTTGGTAAATAGCGCCTGGATTGTACACGAGTTCTGATTCCCACTGATGTTCCTTAATGGGTTTTAATATAGGATTCCCTTCGTATCGTTTAAGCATTTTTACCACCTTGTTTTGCTTAGTTTTTTAAACAACGATCCCACAAAGAGCTAAATTTAACCGGTAATTATGGCTAATTAATATAATAAATTATTACAATTTTTTTCCACTTTTTTTGTTTTTTTGAGAAAAATTTACTTCAAATAGCGCTAAACTCTTACAAAATTTCTGCCTTGGTTAGGTCGGGACTGTTTACCCCTTTACTGCACCTATAACCATTCCCTTCACGAGATGTTCTTGCACGAGTATGAAAAAGATCACAGGGATTATGAGATACAATATCGATATAGCAGCCATGATACCATGATCTATTTGTACAACTTGAGCCGCCCGTGATCCTGTCATTATAAGGCTTGCTTTAAAAATTCCAAGAGAAATTGGATAGAGTTTTTCTTTGTTTATAAGTATAAGGTTTAGCGTAAAATCTCCCCATCCCCCGAGAAATGCTATGAGTGCAATAACAGCTGTGCCTGGGAGTGCAAGGGGAAAGGTAATTTTAGACATAATTGTAAGCGTCCCTGCTCCATCGATCCTCGCTGCTTCTTCTAATTCCTTTGGGATACCATCAATAAACTCCTTTATAATCCACACCCCCATAGGAATAAATCGTGCACCCAAGACGAGAATCACTCCAACGCGTGTATTTAACAAACCCATTTTCCGGATCATGCTGTAGGTAGGGAGCATGACTGCACTTAAGGGTATACACATAGACAAAATCATTACGAGCATGAGAATGCTTTTTCCTCTAAAGTGACATTTTGAAAGGACGTATGCTCCTAAAAAACATACCGAAACAGCAAGGATTGCAGTACCTATCGCAAGGATCAAACTATTCTCAATCCACATAAGTGTTCTGCCGGTTAAAATACTTTGAAAATTCCTCAGAGTAAAATCCTTAAATTCAATATAGAAATGTGGATATTTTCTGAACGCTGAGGTAACGGCCCACAAAAAAGGGAATGTAAAAAATATTATCAAAATTAAAAGCACAAGGTTACTCCATAGATCTATGCGATTGAGTATACTAATTTTAGGTTTCACTAGGATTTTTTCAGAACTCGCTTCATTACTCATTTCTTTATCCCCCTTTTTTCAAAAAATGCTGATACACTAATGCAAGAACGAGAGTTATTACCAAGATACCCACTGAAATTGTTACCCCATAGCCAATATCAAAATATTTAAATCCCGTAAGATACGCAAAAATTGTCATCAATTCTGTTTTTCGACCCGGTCCCCCGGCAGTAACCATAAAGGGAACATCAAAAACTCCATAGGTCCAGATTGTAATCAATATCAAATTTACTAGAATCGGGCCCTTTATTATAGGGAAAATAATATGGTAAAACACTTGCCTTTTATTTGCTCCATCAACTTCAGCACATTCTTCTATCTCTGGCGGAATAGTTTCTATTGCTGACTTCATAAGTGTCATTGACCATCCTGTTCCCCACCACATATTTATAACTATAATACTGATCATTGGCAAGTCAACAACCCACGTAAAATTTAAATGTAATAACTGATTTAAAGATCCTTCAACATCTAAGGTGCTTAGCCACATAAATCCAACAACTGCTGCTGGCGAAATCCAACCAAGATAACACACTGTAGTCGCTATAGGACCTAATAGCGGGGGTTTGTCTTTCTTTCTCCTGCGTCTTCGGGTAAGAACAGCTAGCAGTAATCCTAGACCTAGTTGTCCAATCACTGCTGAACCAAGGACATATATAAAAGATTTTGTTATAGAATTAAGAAAGTAAGAGTCTTTCAGCAGTTTAATATAATTATCAAACCCTACCCATCGAGGATGAGCAGCAGCCTTTCCCACAAGAGCTTCATTTGTAAACGATACGACTATAGCCCAAATGGCTGGAAAACACATAAAAACAAGCCACAGTACCAGAGCTGGCAATCCTAAGAATAAAACCCAATTCTCTTTTAATTTTGATTTACCTAATTGCATTATAGAATACCTTTTCCCTTTTATTTTTCCCTTAAATTAAGAGATGAGAGGACCGCATGGACCTCTCATCTCTTACTGATACTTTAAAACTTTATCTTTTACCCTACGCTCATTGCTCTTGCTGGTATCACTGACTAATCGTATCTTTCCCTATTTGCGTAGTTCCGTATTACTTACTTATTGTATTTGCTGCCCCCACGAGTGACTTTAAATCTTTTTCGTATGCAGCCATTATTTCTTCCACAGTCTTGTCGAGTAAGATACTTTCTGTACTCCTGGCAATCAATTCTGAAACTCGCGGGTAGATGGCTAATGGTGGCCTAAATGCAGTTATCGGTAATACCGTCTCTGCTCTCCATTTCGTGTAATCATCCATCTTTGGAACTAACACACTGGTAGCATCTTTTCTTAAAGGTAATTTCGTCTCATCTAACATGTATAATGCTCCCTCTTTTCCGAAACGCAACTTTAGAAATTCCCATGCAGCATCAATATCTTTGCACTTACTGGAAATAGCAAATCCCCATCCACCTGACATTGACGTAAAACTTCGACCATCAAGTCCTGCTCCAGGGCTTTTGGCTGGTATCATTGCGTATCCTATTTTATCCTTCCAATTTGGTATTTCACGAGTTCTTCCCGGACCAAAATCAAAATAGACTCCGTCCCAGGTAATGATCATTGCTAAGCTCCCATCAGTAAATTTCTCATGAGCTTTATCAATAGCTGCTCCAGCAAGCCAGAATTTTTTTCCTAATGAGAGATCCTCATCATAGATCGTTTTAAAAAACCTAAACGTATCCTCCAGTGCTTGACTCCTTGAAACCCATTTATTTGCACTTCTATCATATAGATAACCACCCGCTCCAATCAAAAATGGATAGAATCCATTCATCGTCGTACATTCCACACAGGTAGTCCCAAAATGGGTAGTGAAAGGAGCAACGCCAGGAACTTTTTCCTTGATTGTTCTCGCTGCTTCTAAAAGATCATCCCAACTCTTGGGCTGCCAGGGAACTGGTATTCCAGCTTTTACAAAGACGTCTTTTCGGTATAAGATCGGTCTTGTATCAGTATCCTCCTGCAATGCCCATACTTTCCCCATAAACGTTACTGCCCCTTTAGTAGCAGGGGGCCATTGATCCCACTCATTCCATTGATTCACCTTAGGAGTTAGGTCTGCAAGATATTCCGCATCAACAAGTTCACCGACCCAGGGTAAATCGATAAAGATAATATCTGGAGCTTCGCCAGCTGCCAAATCAAGTACCACTTTTTCTTTATATGTAGCATCGGGGGCAGGATAATCCACATATTCAAGCTTTATCCCTTTTTCTGCCATCATTTTATTGAATTCGGGAATGAAGTAGTTATTTTGCTTGTCAGTCCATTCACCCCACCACCCAGGGAACGTGATTTTCAGGACGACTTCTTCTGAGAACACGCTCAGCGTAGCCACAGAAAGAAGGAGTAAGAACACCAATCCCATCACGAATAGAATTTTTGTGAGTTTCATTTGTAAACCCTCCTTGTAATTTTTAGATGCTATAAAACACCTTATTGCTTGACTATAGCCTGACTTTTAAGAAAGGTCTTATCAGTTATGTGACTAATAAAACCTTTATCAATAATTTTTGTCCTCCTCTCACCTCCTTTCAGTATACGCCTGCTCGGTGCTCTTTTTCTCCAGCCATTTAATAGTGGCATAGATAGCAGCACCAATTGCCACTGCATCTTCTGATATCTCTGAAAGTTTTACATCCACCTTTTGATCTCCAAATAAATACATCGAAACTATTTCTTTTATCGGTTGGATTAAAGCATCTCCGAGCACGGCCATTTTCCCACCAATAAATACTGCCTCCGGCCCAATGATATGTATAACATCTATAACGGCAGCACCAATCCGAGTGGCAATCTGCTTTACAATAGAACTAACCACTCCATCGTTTGTTTGAAGAAGATTAGATATGTCTTTAATATTCTCAATATTCAATCCCCGAGATCTGGCTTTTTTTATCAAAATATCTACTCCGCTAATATCCTCGAGGAACCGGAAGTTTTCATTATCATAAAATAAAGTATCATTCCTAAAATACTTTCTTAAAAGATACTTCAACAGGTTTGGGGAGATAGTAGCATAAGTCCTATTTAAGTACTTGGGTAAGTATGAGATAGCATATTGATAATCTTTTCTTCTTTATCAGGATTGAACTTAAAATAGGATGGAACAACTATTAGGATGATGGGATGGTTTTTAGGGAACATCAACTAAAATAATGTTAATGTAAAAGTAGAAATATTAAAAGGGGAGTTAATCTTATTATGATCTTTGATCATAAATTATAGGAATATCTTCTATAAAATGTCGGTTTAAAAAAGTCTAATATAATATTTAATTAGTTATAAAATTAAACTTTATATTTAGTGGAGTATCCTCCTTAAGATTATTAGTTTATTCTGTCTTACTTATACACTTAATTTATATATATGTCAATATCATTTTTGTACTATTTAATACTACTATGGAAATCATTGTTAAGATTGGATAATTGTATTATTTTATATTTTTATATTGTGACTTAACTTATAAGGAACCAACAAGAAAATATAAAAAGCCCTTCAGCTTGAATGCCAAAGGGCTTGGAATTAGCAAGCTCCCCCTATTGGAAACGTTTAGAACTTTTTGTTGGGGTGAGATTATTGAAGAACTACGAAACATCAATAAATTAAAGGAGTTAATTAACATTCCAGTAAACACTATAAATTCTGTTTAGTTACTTCTTATCCCTTATTTATCAATGAGTGTACTCTCCACTCTTGTTCTAATCATATATTATATTAATCTAAGTCTTTATTTATCATAATTATATAAAATCAGAATAGCAAAAATAAACTACTTTTTGTACAATCTTTCAATAATATTTTTTAACATACTAGTAAATTTGATACAATCTGCAGAACATTTTTTATTTTTAATATCATAAGTATAAATCCAGGTTTTCTTTTCTTTAGCTTCTAAAAATGCTAAATAAACAAACTTAAAATTATCCTGTTTATAATTAAGAATCCAATTACCTATTTCATCTAATTTAAGAATCCCCTCATGAACAACAATTAATAAAACTCTTCCTTTATAATCTTTCTTAGAGTCAAATTTCTTTAAAATTATACTTTTTAAACTCTCTGCTTTAAGTGATTCTGTTAATTCAACCTTGTACTCAGATTTAGAATCATAATAAACATATTTAGTATTATTTATTATTTTTTCTTCTTTAGGGGGATTCTTTAGAGCTCCTAAAATTAAAAAATCATAACTTTCATCTTCTGGTTCTAAAACACCAAATTTATATTTTATATTACCCTTACTATTATTTAAAAATACCGCGTATATACAACCAATAAATAACTCATATATCTTTTTATTCTCTTGACCAGAACTCCTAAGTTTTAAAAGCCCTTTAACAAATAGGGAACTAATGTTTCTTTCTATTTCGTTCTTACTCTTTCCTTTTATAACCAATGGTAATGCGTTGTTTATTATAATGTCATCCATTTTTGCTTGAGGATTTTCAGAAACAATTCTATATTTCATACCATAACTCCTTTTATAAACTTAAACAATGCTACAAATTTTTTAATCCAAATATTATCATAAATAAAAATGATATAAATAAAGATGATACTAATAAATAAATTAAAACTACGAGTATCTTATTTAATAATCTCCAGTGATTAAGTGTTTTCTTTACTTTTTTTTCCTCTGTATCATATTTATTGTTAACCATATTTTTCGATTCTTTGCTAAGATCTGAAAATGTTTTTACGAATACTCCTCCTGCTACTCTTTCTACATAAGATGTTAGTAATATAAGGATACCAATTCCTATACAGGTGATTAATGAAAACCAAGACGTTATTAAATAATTTTCCCCAATAACAGACTTATCGATAATATTTATTGTTAAAATAATAGCTGCTGAGCAAATTGTAATAATTGTTTTGTCAAGATCTAGAAGTCCTGGAAGAACATCATCACGAATATCTTTACTTGCACTACTTAAATATTTAAAAAGAGGTAGAATAAGCCAATAAAATATAATAATTAAAACAATAATAATTGTAATAATGGCATATGTCATTAAATAATTCCCTTTATCTTAAGCTTGATTTTTAAAACTTTCTTTATTGTTTATTATACGACAAATCTTTTAAAAACCCTTCTTTTCCTCAAAAAATAAAAAACCCTTCAGCAAAAACCAAAAGGCTGATATTTATCTATGAATGATAGAGGCTATTAGACGATTTTCGCAACTTTTGTATGAATGATAATGCTAATGTTTACCATAATCTAAAAACTATAATTACAACTGTATGAAGTGAAGATTAAATATATATTAGAATTCCTTTTTATTATTTATCATTAAATTTCCATGTATCTATATATATAGTTACATGCTTTGATATAACGCTTTTTTCTTCCTTATAAAAATCAAATAATTCAAAAAGTCCTTTAGTTGAATTTTCCACTAAATTAATTAGATTATCTTTATTTATATTTTTTAAAGTACCATTTAATTTACAACAAAATTCATTAGCTTTAGTTTGCATTTTAGTTCTACCAGTAATAGGTATAAATCCTTCAAATAAAAAAGTCCTTCCTTTCAAATTGCCATTTTTTATTCTAATAAGAAATTCTGAATTAGAAGGTACTTCCAAATTTGAATAGTAATTTGATGAAAAAATTAAATTTTCAGTTATTCTCTTAATACATAGTATTTCTTTTAAATATTTACCCTGCTCTTCCGAATCTTCATCAAAACTGCTTAAAAAATATATTGTTCCATCATCTCTTATTGCAAAATATATATAGATTTTATACCAAGCATCATCATCCCAATTTATTTCAGAAGCAATCCCCTCATTTATTGGATTTGGCCAACTTTTTCCCTCTTCGTCAAATATTAGATTATAAGGACCACTTTTTCTAACTGTTATTGCTTTATTTGCAGTATCTCTTAATTTTTTTAAATCAAACTTTTCCTTTATGCCTGGTAAAGTCATAATATATTCCATATAACCTAACTTCTTGTTTTTATGAGAATATGCAATATTTTGCTGATTTAATATCCATTCTTCTTTGTTATTATTACTGGATGAAATATGCAATTGCGTATTCCGGAGTATCCGGACGGCAATTCCGAAGGCATCCGGACATTAAACCGGAACATCCGGACACCTTATCGATTCAATTTTTATTAACATTATTCTTAATCAATAATTATCATTTAATTCATATTAAATTGAAAGACCT
>JAHIPN010000186.1 GCA_018894595.1 bacterium | reverse complement strand
TACCCATTATAAAATTTGTTGCACAAAACGCAGGCATAAAATATAAAGAAGATAAGAAAAAAGATTTAGCTTTAAAAGTAATTGCTGACCATATAAGGTCTTTAGTCTTTATGATTTCTGATGGGATAGTCCCTTCCAATGAAGGCAGAGGTTATGTTCTTCGAATGTTATTAAGAAGAGCTTTCCGCTATGGAAAAGTTATTAACTATAATCAACCATTTTTATACGAAGTTGCTCCGGTGGTAATTAATTTGATGAAAGAGGTTTACCCGGAAATCCATAAAGAGGAAAATCGTATCTACCAGGTAATCCTTGCCGAAGAAAAAAGATTCCAGGAAACTTTAAATATCGGAATACAAATATTAGATAATTTAAAGGAAGATTTAAAGCAAAAGAATAAAGATAAGCTTAGCGGAAGAGATGCATTTAAACTTTATGATACATATGGATTTCCTTTAGAATTAACCAGAGATATTCTGGAAGAAGATGGCTTTGGGATTGAAGAAGATGATTTTAAAAATGAAATGAAAATTCAAAAGGAAAGATCCAGAGAATCGTGGGTAAAAACCAAAGCGAGTGCTGAAGATGATAAAATTAATCAGAAATTATGCCAGGATATTTTAAATGAACGGGGAGAGACAGAATTTATAGGATATGATTTTGTTGAAGCTAAAAGCAAAGTAATTGCTATTGCCAAAGAAGATAAATTGGTAGACAAAGCAGCAGCGGGAGATAAATGTAAAATATATTTAGAAAAGACACCATTTTACGCTGAAAAAGGTGGACAGATTGGGGATAAGGGAGTTATAACCTCCCCATCTAAAAACAATCTATTAGTAGAAATATTAGATATCCAAGCCCCCATCGAAGGTCTAATTGCTCATTTTGCCGAAATAAGCAAAGGGGAAATAAAAGTTGGTGATGAAGTATTAGCCAGAGTAGATTTATTAAGAAGAAAAGCCATTGCCCGAAATCATACAGCTACTCATCTCCTGCACCGAGTACTTCGAGATGTATTGGGGGAACATGTTAAACAATCCGGCTCAGCAGTAAATAACCATCATCTTCGTTTTGATTTTAACCACTTTGCTCCTTTAACTATGGAAGAAATAGAAAAAATAGAAAATTTAGTAAATGAAAAAATATTGGATGAATTAAAAGTAGAAACGAAGATTAGCACTTTTGATAAAGCAAAAGAAATGGGAGCAATAGCTCTCTTTGGCGAAAAATATGGTGAACAGGTAAGAGTGGTAAAAATCGGAGAATTCAGCTTAGAACTATGCGGAGGAACTCATCTAAATTCTACTTCTAACATCGGTTTGTTCAAAATATTAAATGAAGAGGGAATAGGAAGCGGTATAAGAAGAATTGAGGCAGTAACCGGCGATAGAGCTTTAAATTATATTAAAGATAAAGAAAATATTATCAAAGAAGTTTCGGATAAATTACAAACCATACCTTTCGGAATACCATTAAAGATTGATCAGCTTATAGATGATGCCAATAATATGAAAAAGAAAATTAAAATTATTCGTAAAAAATTAGCCCATTACGAAGTTGATAAATTGCTATCCAAAAAGAGGGAGATTAAAGGAGTAAATATTTTATCTCTCAAAGTTGAAGCAGAAGATAATAATGACTTAAGGAATTGGGGAGACTTAATTAAAGCTAAAATTAAATCTGGCATTGTAGTATTAGGAACAGAATTAGATAATGGTAAAGTAGCATTATTGGCAATGGTTACCGATGATTTAGCAGAAAAAGGTTACAATGCAGGAAATATTATAAAGGATATTGCCCCTGTTGTCGGTGGAAAAGGCGGGGGCAAAAAAACCATGGCTCAAGCTGGAGGGTCAAAAGCAGATAAACTAAACCAGGCATTAGAAAAAGTATACGAGATTATTTAGTATATCGTATGTCGTATATCGTATATCGTGAAGAAAATAGTAATAGGAGCCATAAGACAGAGAGAAACAGTGATGGGTAATATGTGACAAGTAAATAGTTATATCTTCCAGATTGCGGGTTTTCTCTTTCTTTTTATCATTTAAATCTGAACGTAATATGCGATACGCAATACAAGATACGAATTCAGTTTTGCGTTTTTCGCTTTACGCTTCGGATATACGCTAAACGCTACACG
>JAHIPN010000016.1 GCA_018894595.1 bacterium | reverse complement strand
GTTCTACAAAGAAGTGTTAGTAAAAGAGGCCAATCTGGGAGACGCAGTACAGTTAGGTGGCAAAGAATTATCTTTTAATAATTTATTAGATTTAGGAGCGGTTTTAGAGATGGTTAAAGATTTTCAAGAACCTACAGTAGTCTTTGTAAAACATACCAATCCCTGTGGTTTGGCCAGCGCATCAACCATTGAAGAGGCCTATCAAAAAGCTTATAAAGGAGATCCTCTTTCTGCCTATGGGAGCATTATTGGTATAAATAGGGTAGTGGGGACAAGTTTGGCCGATTTAATTGATGAAACTCCTTTTGTGGAGGCAGTACTGGCACCGGACTTTG
The DNA here is from genome assembly GCA_018894595.1 of bacterium. The sequence goes on along the minus strand of JAHIPN010000016.1, from coordinate 1,701 downwards.
AAAATGAGGCTCTAAATATCTTAAGGCAGAAAAAGAATCGCCGCTTAATAAAAGTGGGAGATTTAAAAAATAGAGATGTTCAGGTAAAAGATATTAAAAAAATACCCGGTGGATTTTTAGTTCAAGATAGAAACGTAAAGGAAATCACTATAGAAGACCTAAAAGTAGTAACCAATAGAAAACCAAATCGAAAAGAATTAGAAGAGCTCTTATTTGCCTGGAAGGCAGTCAAACAGGTCAAATCAAATGCCATTGTTTTAACCAAGGATAAACAGACGGTAGGTGTCGGTGCCGGCCAGATGAGTCGGGTAGATTCGGTTCTCACTGCCATCAGAAAATCAGAAGGTCGTTCTAAGGGTTCATATCTGGCTTCTGATGCCTTCTTCCCCTTTAGGGACGGAATAGATGAGGCGGCCAAAGCGGGAATAACCGCTATTATTCAACCCGGTGGGTCGAAGCGAGATGAGGAAGTTATAAAAGCTGCTAATGAACATAATTTGGCAATGGTCTTTACTGGTACAAGATGTTTTAAACATTAATTTTTCTAGAATTAGGGGGACATTCTTCTTTTGTATTCCCACATTTATGCATGGCAAAAAGTAAAGTGTGTCCCCCTAATTCTATATTCTCCTCCCTCTTTCATTGCGAGCTTTCGAAGAAAGCGCGGCAATCTCTATTTCCCCAACCAAAAATTAAAAACCGAAAACAGAGAACTGATAACTTAAAATAATATTTTTTCACAAAAAGCAGGATTTTTAAAACTTATGTCGAATATGTATAAGGGTATCACATTTCAACTTTATATTATATAAGGAAATGGGGTTAAATCTTTATCCTTGATAGTTAATCATACTATTTGGCAAGAATAAAGGATTGACCCCGGTACTTTACATAAACTATGCAAAATATTTTTGATAATTATATCCAATCTATTTCTTCTAAATTTTCTCACCTGGAAACAAGTGAAATGGGTTACCGTGCCGATTTTGAAATTTTACTAAAAGGTATCTTTGAATCAATCAATGTCAAACGTGTAGATCATGACGCCAAAGCCAGACAGGGAAACAAGCCGGATTTTATTGTAATAAATAAAGATGTGCCCCTTTTGTATATAGAAGCCAAAGATATTGGAGTATCTCTAGATAAAGTTGAAAAATCGGAGCAAATGACACGATATTTTGGTTATACAAATTTAGTTCTTACAGACTATCTAGAATTTCGATTTTACAGAAATGGCCTTCCCTACGAGGAGCCAATTAAAATAGCAAGTTATGATTTAAAAAATCGCATCATTACTCCACTTTCACAAAATTATGAGCATGCAGCAAAAACACTGCTCGATTTTACCCAGTCACAAAAGGAACCCATCAAATCAGGTAAACATCTCTCCAAGATTATGGGAGGGAAAGCGCAAAGAATCAGAGACAACCTAAGACATTTTCTGATCCCTGATTCAAAACAAAATATAGAACTTGTTCGTGTTTATGAGGCGATTAAGAAGATGCTCGTGCATGATCTTACCATAGATACTTTTTCGGACATGTACGCCCAGACCTTGGTTTATGGATTATTTGTTGCCCGATACTACGATGATTCGCCAGATACCTTTAGTCGTCAAGAAGCTCGCGATCTTGTGCCCGCATCTAACCCTTTTCTCCAGCACTTTTTTGATCACATTGCCGGCCCAATTTTGATAAACGC
>JAHIPN010000185.1 GCA_018894595.1 bacterium | reverse complement strand
CCTGAGCGTGTAACAAATTTACAGAAAAATATCAAACAATTTAAAGATGGGTTAAATTCTATGGGCTATAATACCATGAACAGTACTACCAGTATTGTTCCTATATTGATCGGTGAAGAGGAAGATACTTTAAAATTGTGTAAAATAGTTAATGATGAAGGAATATTTATCTGTCCCATCCTTTTCCCGGCGATTCCCAAAGGAACTAATAGACTAAGAGCCCATGTTCAGGCAACTCATACTTCTGAAGATATTGATAAGACTTTAGATATTTTTGAAAGAGCTGGGAAAAAATTAGGTTTAATTTAGCAGTAAATTTGCTAATAAATTTATTTGACAATAAAATATAGATATCTTATAATCTCTATTAAAGATTATTATATAAGATAAGCACTATTATCTATCAGAAAAGTTAATGGTGCTTATATTTAATTTTTAGAGGAAATATGTATTATTTAATATTTAAATATAACAATTTTTAGTGAGGAGAGATATTTATGACACTCGACAGGAAGGTAATGCTAACTGAAGAAGGCTTGAAAAAGGTTCAGGAAGAACTTCATTATCTTAAAAGGGTAAAAAGAAAAGAGATTGCTGAAAAAATTAGAAATGCTGTAACCTTTGGGGAGATTGCTGAGAATGCAGAATATAACGCAGTTAAAAATGAGCAATCTTTTATAGAAGGAAGGGTTTTAGCCTTAGAAAAAATTATGGAAAATTATGAATTGATAGATAAAGAAGAAAATCCGGATTGCGTATTACTAGGGTCAGAAGTGTTAATTAAAGATATGAAAAGTAAAAAAGAGTGTAAATATACTATTTTGGATTATGTGGAATCTGAACCGGATTGTGGGAAGATATCCATCTCTTCTCCCATCGGAAGGGCTCTTTTAGGAAAAAAGAAAGGTGATTTAGTAGAAATTAGAGTCCCGGCGGGGCATGTTAAATATAAAATTTTAGATATTAAATAGTTTATATATCAATTTAGCAACCTAAACAATTATCAATTCTAATAATGAACAAAGTTATTAAAAAAATTAAGATATAACAATACTTTGTTCATTATTTATTTCTAAACCTTTTTGCAAAATAAGCTAATTATAATATAACCGAAATTTAAATTACCCCAAAATATCTATCAGGCAGAAATATTATAATAATTTCGGTATTATATTATTAAATTTTTTTGATATAATGTCTGGTAGCAAGAGCAATAAGAGTAAAAAGAGGTGGAGCAGGTGGAAATAAAAAAAAGTACAACAGAAATTATATCTAATAAATGGAAAGAAATAGAAGAATTAAAAAGAGAAGGCATTGATCCTTTTGGGCATAGTTTCAATAGGACCTATAAAATAAAAGATTTAATAGAAAAAAATAAAGATTTACAAGTTGGTGAATGTGGCAAAGAAAAAGTTAGTATAGCCGGCAGGTTAATGGCTTTAAGAACACATGGAAAAGCCATATTTGCTAACATTGAAGATATAAGCGGAAGAATCCAGATTTACATAAAATCAAATAAAATTGGCGAGGACGCTTTTAAACTTTTTAGTAAAATTAGTGTTGGGGATATTTTGGGGGTTTCAGGTCTGATTTTTAGAACTAGAACTGGCGAAATTACTGTATTTGTTGAAGAATTTAGTCTTCTATGTAAATCTGTGCGCAGTTTACCCGAAAAATGGCATGGACTTAAAGATGTGGAGTTAAGATATAGAAAAAGATACATAGATCTAATAGTAAACCCAGCAGTTAGAGAAATTTTTATTAAAAGGAGTAAGGTAGTACAATCTATAAGAAATTTTTTAGATAATAGGGGCTTTTTAGAAGTTCAAACTCCCATAATGCAGCCTATTCCCGGCGGGGCTACTGCACGACCTTTTATTACCCATCACAATACTTTACATAGGGATTTATATTTAAGAATTGCCACAGAATTATATTTGAAGCGTTTAATAGTGGGAGGCTTAGAAAAAGTTTATGAGTTAGGTTGTGATTTTAGAAACGAAGGTATTTCTACTAAACATAATCCTGAATTTACTATGTTAGAGCTGTATGAAGCGTATGGTGACTACCATAGTATGATGACAATTACTGAAGAATTAATAACATATGTAATTAAAAATGTTTTAGGCAGTTTAGAAGTTGAATATCAGGGCAATAAAATTAATTTTACCCCTCCCTGGAAAAGAATAAGCATGTATAAAGCTATTGAAGAGGTGAGTGGTATTAATATGGAAAAAATACTTCAAAAGGATTTTGATAAAATTATAAAGAAACATGGTTTGAATATAAAGGGAAAAATAAACAGAGGTGAAATTACTAACGGACTTTTCGAAAAATATGTAGAGCCAACTTTAATTCAGCCAACTTTTATTTTCGATTATCCTCTCGAAATTTCCCCTTTATCAAAACAAAAAAAAGATAATCCGGAATTAGTGGAGCGTTTTGAGCTGTTTGTCAATTCAATGGAATTAGCCAATGCCTTTACTGAATTAAATGACCCGGCAGAGCAGAAACGTCGGTTTGAAGAACAGGTTGCCAAAAGAGAGGCAGGAGATATGGAAAGTCATTTCATGGATGAAGATTATATTGAAGCCTTAGAATATGGTATGCCTCCTACTGGTGGTTTGGGCATAGGTATTGATAGATTAATAATGTTGCTT
>JAHIPN010000184.1 GCA_018894595.1 bacterium | reverse complement strand
GGACGAAAGGTTAAGTTCCGCGGTGCCACCCTGCTTGAGTCTAACAGATTAATATAATTTAATATTAAAATTATTATCTATTAGACCCCTCTTGATAAAGTGTACGGGCATATAAATAAAAAAACCCTTCATCTCCAAGAGACGAAAGGTTAATTCCGTGGTGCCACTCTAATAGGATTTTCACTTTTAAAAATATAAAAATCCTACTCTGCAGAGTACGGGCAATATAAATTAATTATACACCGATACACTTTTCCTTTTCACGGTGGAAAAGTCCGTCAAAACTTACTCGAACTATTTATGCCCTTTCAGTCTGAAACTTGTGGGTCCATTTCGCAGATCCTTTAAAATCTTTATGTCGCTTCTCACCGTAAACGACTCTCTGTACAAATTTTGTAATCTGCTACTTCTCCCACGCTTTGCTTTTAACTATTTATTATTTTTTATTAATTATTATATCATATATGTCAAGTACTATTAATTACGCAATATATCTGTGTTATATAAAAACCGCTTTAGTAGTTACCGCAGAGTAGTTAAAGGGAAAGTTTTAATTTTTTAACTACTTCATCTCCTACCTCAACAGTAGAAGAATCTCCTCCTAAATCATGAGACCTTACTTTTCCTTCGCTTAACACTTTTTCTACCGCATCCTCAATGGCTTTAGCTGCTTTTACTTCCCCTAAACAGTCCAACATCATAGCTCCGGCCAATATTGTAGCAGTAGGATTAGCTATAGATTTATCTTTGTATTTAGGGGCAGAACCATGGATTGGTTCAAACATAGAAATGCCCTCCGGATTTATATTCCCCCCGGCAGCAATGCCCAGTCCACCCTGAATCATTGCTCCCAAATCTGTAATAATATCACCAAACATATTAGGGGTAACTACCACTTTAAACCATTCAGGTTTTCTTACAAACCACATAGTAATTGCATCTACAAAGGTAAACTCTGTCTCGATATCAGGATATTGGCTTGATGTTTCCTCAAAGATATCTCTCCATAGTCCATAAATATTAGTTAAAACATTAGCTTTATCAACTGAGGTTACTCTCTTCATATCCTTTTTCTTAGCTAACTCAAAGGCGTATTTCATTACCCTTTGAGTTCCTGATTTACTAATTAAACCAATTTGATAGGCTATTTCTTCTTCTTGTTCTAAATTAAAACCTACTTTAATTTTAGCCTTATACAGTTTTCTTAATACTTCCAAATGGTCTTGGTTAGTTCTGGCTTTAAATCTTCCCCCAATTCCTACATAGAAATCTTCGGTATTTTCTCTAACCACATAAAAATTAATATCTTCCGGGTTTTTATCTTTCAGAGGGCAGGGAACCCCTTTATACAATCTGATGGGACGAAGATTAATGTACTGGTCAAAATAAAATCTTGCTTTTAACAATATGTCCTTTTCTAAAATACCTGGCTTTACCCGGGGATCACCGACAGCTCCGAGATAGATAACATCCATATCTTCCATTTCTCTTAAAGCTGCATCGGGAAGCAACTCCCCGGTTTTAAGATAATGTTCTGCCCCAAAGGGATATTCGGTCCAATTAATTTTTATTCCATACCTATAAGAAGCAGCATCTATCACCTTTTTGCCTTCTTTGATTATTTCCGGCCCTATCCCATCACCGGGGATTAAAGCTATATTATACATTCCCCTCTCTCCTTTTTACTTCTTCTTTGACATATTCTCTTAATCCACCTACTGCGATAATCTTCTGGATAAATTCAGGTAGAAGATTGGTCTTGTAAACTTTATCTTTAGTCAGATTCTTTATTACCCCTTGTACAGTATCTGCCTCCAATATATCTCCCTGGGAACATTGTTCTACTACTTCTATAGATTCAAAGATAGGAAGACCAATGTTTATGGCATTTCTAAAAAAGATTCGGGCAAAGGATTTTGCAATAATACAGGATACTCCTGCTGCTTTTAAGGCAATAGGGGCATGTTCGCGGGAACTTCCACAACCAAAATTTCTACCCGCTACTACAATATCCCCCTGATTCATCTTTTTAACAAATTCAGAATCATAGTCTTCCATACAGTGAAGGGCTAATTCTTCAGGATCAGAGGTATTTAAATAACGAGCCGGAATAATTACATCAGTATCTATATTGTCTTTAAACTTCCAAACTTTTCCTTTGATAATCACCTTATTTTACCTCCTCGGGACTGGCTATTCTGCCTAAAATAGCAGAAGCGGCAGCTACAGCAGGACTGGCCAGGTACACTTCGCTTTCGGGATGACCCATCCTGCCTACAAAATTCCGGTTGGTGGTAGATATTGCTCTTTCTCCTTTGGCCAAGATACCCATATAACCACCTAAACAGGGACCACAAGTAGGAGTGCTTACTGCGGCTCCGGCAGTAATAAATAAATCAATTAATCCTTCCCGAAGGGCTTGTAGGTAAACATCTTGGGTAGCGGGGATGATAATCAATCTGACTTCAGGGTGAACTTGCTGCCCTTTTAGGATTTCAGCAGCTATACGCAAGTCTTCTATCCTGCCGTTGGTACAGGAACCGATAATAGATT
>JAHIPN010000183.1 GCA_018894595.1 bacterium | reverse complement strand
TGCAATACGCCCCTACTTATGGATTCCGCATCAAGTGCGGAATGACAAAGCCAGTGTCACTCGCACCTTACTTATGTAACTCCTGCTCCCACTTATGTCATTCTCGTGGAAGCAGGAATCTATCTTTAATAATATTTTCTATTTAATTTTCCCCAGCTCTACCTTCATCCCGGAGAGTTCTTTCTGTACTTCCCCAAAATGCAGAGAATAATATTCTCTATTCTGCTGGTTTAAATTAGTAATCGTATTGTGTATCTCTTTGGTATTTTCCAGGACTTGCCGATATCCCTCTTTCTGAGCAATTACTATCTCTTGCATAAATCTATCAATACGAAAGATCAAGAGTATCGATAAGGCGATAGGGAAGCCCTGATTAGCGATGATGTCTAATAAAGTTTTTATATCCAATATTTACCTCCTTTCTCAAAAAGTAACCCGGTGAAAAAGGGGGACATTCTTCTTTTATATTCCCGCATTTAATGCATGCTTAAAAGTAAAGTGTGTCCCCCTTTTCTAACGAACCTTTTATTCCCTCCATCTGCTCCTCTTAGTAGGCCTTACATCCAAGTGCAAAAAATTCTTCTTCTCATAAAAGCCGATGCCGGCAAAATCTATATTCTCGCATATCTCTAAAAGTTCAATTAAGTTAATATCTTTTACTTTTACATCTGCCGCCAGTCCGATACAGTGATAGCTGTTTGGTATTCCTCCCATTTTCTGGTTATATTTAAAACAGCGGTATCCGGAGGTAATATGCACCGGTCTTTCCAAAATATTCCTTAACTCTACTAATTTGGCCAGCAGCCTGGGATGCAGCATCACCAGATTACAGCAGGGACAGGCAAACTCGGATAATTTAAAATACTTGGCTACTTTTAGATTATTGATACTATTTAGCATCTGCATGGCTAGATTCCTGCAATAGTTTTCTCTTTGATAAGACATCATAGGTCTGCTGGTTAATCCTTCCAACATTGGCTTTCATCATTATCCTTACTGCTTTCTCCTCGCTCTTTCTTAAACTGATATTCTTATCAGCCAATATCTCTATCAACTTCTTCCAGGCTATCTCCCATTTCTGATTGCCATTTCCTATTCCCAGCTCTTCCTCTGCCCAGAGCATAGCAGCAAGGATGGCATCTTTAATAGTCCCGGCTCTGTCTTCTCCTAATTTGCTCTTTAAGTATCCATACCCGATAGATACCAGAGCTACAAGTAAGGCATTGAATAGATATTTACTTAAGATTGCTTCTAACATTTATTTTCTCCTTTCTCCTCTGTCATTGCGAGGAGCGTAGCGACGCGGCAATCCCATCAAATTATGAGATTGTCGTGTATAAAAGGGGGACATTCTTCTTTTATATTCCCGCAATTAATGCATGGTTAAAAGTAAAGTGTGTCCCCCTTTTACCAGCCTATTCACCAACGACTATTTTACCCTCTCCTTAGTAAGAGCAAAAAAGAGGTGATTTTACAACCTACCATATAAAATTTTTTAAATATTTTTTAATACTTTCTTTTACCCGTATTTATTGAAACAAAAGCATAAGTTTATTTATTCCCTTTTTTCTGCTTTTGTTTACTGCCTGTTGGCTTATTCCAGAAAATCTGGCAATCTCTTCATTTTTGTACCCCTCCAGATAATACAGAGTAATAACTTTCCTCTCTCTTTTAGTTAAAAGATTGTAGCTTTCTTCTAAATTATTCTTTTGTAAGATATTTTCCAATCTATCCAACAATATTCTCCTTTCCTACTTCAGTTTTTGGTAGGGGGCGGATTCATCCGCCCCGAAAAGACTCATCCTACATTTCTTTCGGTTTTAGACCGGATGCGATCTCTATTTTCTGTTTAAGATATTTCCGATAATAGACCCACAATCCCCAGTCGATTCTCTTTTTCATATAACCCGCAAAGGTAGTAGGCGGTTTTTCTTCATACTCATAAACAGCTAAAATAAAGAGCAGTGCCCCCTGCTGGAAGACATCATCATATTCAAGCCCATAGCAGTATTTTTTAGCCCTTGATTTTAGTAATGGTTTAAATTGATTGAATAATTCCTCCATTGCTTTTACGTCTTTTTTCTTTGCTTTGATAATTAGTTCTTTTATTTCGGACATATAATTTTCTCCTTCGTCGAAATTAGTTACAAGTTACGAGCTTTGGCAATTCTATGATTTGTCATTGCGAGGGAGTGAAACGACCGAAGCAATCTCATTGAATTAAGAGATTGCCGCGTCGCTTCACTCCTCGCAATGACAGAAAGACGGGTTCGATTCATCAAATCCCTACTTTTTTCTCACTACGGCTCTTCTCCCTGAGGGGAGAGGGAAGGATATACAGGTAGAGAAAGATTATCTTGAATTAACTTGATTGCCTCCAGGGCTTTTTCGCGAGATGTCCATTCCGGGGTATTCACCAAGTTGCCGTTTCCTTCTGCAGGTTCTTCACAATATCTTTCCTGTTCCTCATTCTGATAATCATTCTTAAGGGCAGCCCTCAGCCAGCCGGCAGGGCTCTGAATATTCTTCCTCTCCATCAGCAAGTCTAATTTTTCTTCAATCTTTTTGACAGGGTAGTCTTTAAGTAATTTTTCAATAAAACTTTCTTTAAAATCTAAATCCATTAACTGTTCTCTAATTACTCTCATTCTTTCTTCTCCTTCCTCTTTTAATTTTTTAAAATTAACAGCAACAACAGCATCTTTTTCTCTCTTTGTTGTTGCTGTTAAATTGATACTGTTAAGATTGGTATTGTTAGGGTGCAAATTTTGAACCACCCCTGGTGCAATATTTGCACTACCCCCACCCAAAATTTGAACTTGGCGGAGTTCAATTTTTGCACTACCCTCTATGGGGGTAATCTTGTAAAAGTTAGATTGATAATTTCCCTGAGCAGTTCTTCTTTTTACTATCTTTTTAATCAGCCCATATTTAAGAAGAATTTTTCGATAGCTGAGCAGACTATTTTTAGATATGCCTAATTTGTTGCTTAAGGTAGTTAAAGTAGGCCAGGCAATATCTTTTTCTTTATGGCAATAGGAAAGCAGTTGGAGATAGAGCAGGGCGGGTCCTATTCCTAATACCTTGACCCATTCCCTTAGGAAGTAGTTGGGGACAATAATGTAGCCTTCTTTTGCCGCTTGGCGTAGGTTGTTTTGGTTATTTGGTTTTTCTCTTGGCATAGTTTTCTCCTTCGTCGCGAATAGTATTTAGTCGTTAGTATTTAGTATTTAGTTAAGAAAAGAAATAAAGAAAAATTCAAGTTGCAAGTTTCAAGTTGCGAGTTGGGATTGCCGCACTCCCTTCGGTAGTTCGCAATGACATTAATATGTATTTTGTATCTTTAATCGGCAAACCGGCTAACTGGTTAACTAATCTCCCATCTTGCCCCTTGTGTTTTGTTTTTAAACCAAAAACCATATTTTTATCTTGTACCCGTATTTCTGGCTAACGACTATTCACTATTCACTAACGACTAATTCAATTTAATCATAAACAATTTTTCCTGTAATAAGATTTCCATTTGTTTTCCATTTGTTTTCCATTTGTTTTTGATTTATTTTTATCCGAAGTTAATTTAAAAATAATAAATCCGAACAACTTTTCTTTTTTGTCGCTCGGATTTAGTTCGGATAATTTTGACTATTTTTTTATTTCTGATTATAATTAAAATAGCCAGAGGTGATAGGGGGTATAAAGATAGAAATGAAAAAGAAAAGACAATTTACAGTTATCATAGAGGAAGGGGAAGATGGATATTTAATAGGAACTGCGCTTGAACTTAAAGGTTGTCATATCCAGGGGAAAACCGTAGAGGAAGTTCTTAAAAATATAAGAGAAGCTATAGAACTATACCTGGAGGTTGAAGGAGAAGAAGAACCTTATATTAAGGAAATAGTTGGAATACAAAAGGTTGCAGTATGAGTAGATTACCCACAACTATTATTCCAGTTCACAAAGGAAAAGATGTTGATAGAGCCCTATTGAGAAAGATTTTAAGAGATACAAAAATATCTCCTAGTGAATTTAAAGATATTTTAAGGAAGAGTTAGCATTTATATTTAACATTACACCTCTTCCGGATACTACTTTAAATGTATCCTTAACTTTTTCTTTATTTGTTTTGCTATTGCCAATTACATCTAAAATATCTTTTCTAACTTTATGTATATGTTGAATTATTCGGGTATAAATCGCATCCTTTTCATCTTTCCATAATTCCTTTAAAATTTTCTCATAGCTCACTACTTGTCCACCATGTTGAACCAATAAATATATCAAAGAAAAACCTATTGTAGTAACTTTAACTTCTTTGCCCTCAAAGATAATTCTATCCGGACGGTGGATATCAATTTCTAAGACAGGCTGCAAGGTGCAAGATGCAAGTTGCGAGTTACAAGATTTAGGAAGGAGGTTTTTGGTTTTTGGTTTACCAGAAAATCTCCTCTTGATTCTCCCGGCTAATCTTTTCGGTACAACCTTGGCCAGCGCCCCTTCAGATAATTCCTGCAAACATTTCTCATCATCATAACCTTCTCTTAGCAGTGCCCTTATATAATTTTGGCTTAATCCGGGTATATGCAGGCGCGCCAATTTTAATCCTTCTTCCTCTACTCCCCAGGCTAGCCTTTCTGACAGCACTTTAATCTTTCCTAAATTATCTTTCTTGGTTTCATCTTCTTCTGTCAACACGCCCTTCTTGGAACCGAGTCCATTATCCCCGTCCCAGCCCAGACTTTCTGCTACTCCGCCCAGGGCATCAGCCAGCCAGGAGAATTCTTCTCCTAATTTCTGTATCGGCCCTCCATAAATTTTATAATCCTCTTCTAATTCCCTGATCTCTTTTTCTCCCATCCAATCATAAAGGAGGACAGCTTTATTAATAGACAAAAAATCTTCAGTATCTAAAGAACTATTTTCCTCATCAAAGATATCCTGATATACCTCTTTATGCTCTTCTTCCGCTTCCAGCACTAATTTTCTCATCTTCCTATAATATTGACCCTTCCAGTCATTCCAATTATATCTGTCTGCAATATGCCCAAACTGAGGGAAGGGAAGAAAAAATCTTTTGCCTTCCTCACATAAAGCAAGCAGGGTAATTATTTCCAAATTGCTCAGCCTACCCTTCTTATTTTCCAAATATTCTTTAAAGTAAAGATAGGTCTTAATACCAATCCCCTTGGCACAGATTAAAATTCCCTCTTCGGTAGGAGAAAGCCCTTCGGTTTCAGTGATAAGATTATGCTCCAGCAGCTTTTCGAGGCCGCAATTAATCTCCTCTTCCAAATCTTCTTTGGCAAAATCAAATACCCAGTAACTGCTGTTTTCCGAAAAATTAGGAGTTACTCCCCTTAAATAACTCTTTAATTTATCTTTACTGTCTTCTCCGCTCACCATAGCCCTCAATAAAAAAGTTATAAAATCTTTCTCTTCCTTTACCGGCCGATAGAGCTGCCCGGTACTTGATTTTGAAGCAGGAATATACAATCCGCCCTCTTCGCTTACCATTTCCCCATGTCTCCCCGCATCTTCTTTCATAAACTTAAAATAAATATTCTGCAGCACGGTTTCAGCAAATAAAGAATCAGCCAAAAAGATTACTCTTCCGAATTCCTCTTTTTTCCAATTTAATCTTCCGGCCCTTCCTCCCATATTTTCCACATCAGCCAGACTAAGACTGGTGCGGTAACTGCTCTTATAATCCCCGTTATCAGATACATATTTATCACCTGATAAGATTACATTTTTAAAAGGCAGGTTTATTCCCATTGCCAGGGTAGTAGTGGCACAGATTATTTTTATCTCACCGGCCCGCAGGTAATTTTCTACCAGATTTCTCTCTTCCCAGGAGAGGTCGGCATTATGATAGGCTATTCCTTTTTCCAATAAATATAATAATTCATCCCGAGACCTGGTCTCCTCCATACGCGAAAGCTCAGCAATGGCTTCTTCTGCCCTGGGAGCATCTATCTCTTCCGCCAGCCAGGCCGCCCACTTTCTGGTCTCTTTCTTGGTGGGAAAGAAGAGCAGGGCAGGTTCATCTTTTTCTATAAAATAAGAGATAGTACTCTTCAGACAATCTTCATAAGGAGTACTTTGACCTTCTTCCACCTTAAAGAATTCTTCTTCTCCGTATTCGCCTTTATTATGAGTTATATATCTAAAAACACCGTGCCGCATAATTCCTTTGCGCAGTTCTACCGGGCGCTTATAAGAGAGCAGGTGAGAAGCAGGGAACCAGCTTAAAAACCCGGCTTCATTTTCCAGATAAGCTGACAGCCCGATAAGCCTGATCTCCGGATATTTCTTGCGGACATGCTCAATCATTCCTTCTAATAGCGGTCCTCTTATCGGGTCATGAATCATCTGCAGTTCATCTATTATGATCAAAGAAGTATCTTTCAAAAGCTGAGGATATTTCAAAAGGAAATAATTAAACTTCTCATAAATCATTATGGCTATCTGATATTTTCCTTTAACTATTTTCCTATCATCTTCCCTCCGGTCTCGGGAGGAGACCAGGATATCTATATTACAATTCGCTCCACTATAAAGTTTTTTAAAATGCCGGTATTTTTCTTCCGCCAAAGAACGCAAGGGGACCAAATAGATGGCTTTCTTCTTATGGATAGTTTGGGTTATCGCCGCCATCTCTCCGATGAAAGTCTTCCCCGAAGAAGTTGGAGCAAGGACTAAAAAGTTTCGATTTTTGTCATTGCGAGCTTTCGAAGAAAGCGTGGCAATCCCATCACTTCCATCAAAATCCAGCACCCCATACTCCCTCACCGCCTCCTCCTGAACCGCCAGCAGGCAAGAGGAATAATCCTTCTCCCAGATATCTACAATACAAGAGGGGACTCCTAAAAACTCTAAATCTCTCATTTTCATCGGTTTTCTAAACAATTTACTTCCTTCCTTTCTTGGATAATTTTTTAAAAATGTATCTAAATAAGCATATACAAACAAAAGTTTATGAACCTATTTTACCCCACCTCCCTCTCAATTGCAACAAATATTTTTCCCTCTGTCATTCCTGCGGAAGCAGGAATCCATCCTTCTGTCATTGCGAGCTTTCGAAGAAAGCGCGGCAATCCCAACTTTCCATATGTCATTCCCATGAAAATGGGAATCCATCCCTCCAAAAAGTAAAGTGTGTCCCCCTTGATTCCAAAATATTTCACAAAAAAAGAAGGACTTTTGACAAGTAATGCAGTATATAAATATCAGAATGTTTTTACAAAGAAGGAGAATATTAATGTCAGAAAAAAATGAAATAGCAATCTATACCACCCCGGAAGGAAAAGAAACCTTTGAAGTTAATCTAAAAAAAGATACCGTTTGGCTTTCTCAAAAGCAGATGGCAGGCCTTTTTGAAAAAGATGTTCGTACCGTTAATGAACATATTAAAAATATTTTTAAAGAAGGTGAATTGGAAGAAAATTCAGTTATCCGGAAATTCCGGATAACTGCGGCACAATTCCGCATCTGGGCTACCAATGTCCTAAAAAATCATCTTATCAAAGGATACACCATAAATGAAAAGAGAATGCGCGAGGATCGGGCTAAATTAAAAGAATTCCAAAAAACCTCAAGAATTATGGAAAGACTCCTGCAGAATAAAGCCTTAGATTCAACCGAAGCTACCGGATTATTAAAAGTGATTTTTGATTACCAAAAAGCCCTGCATTTACTTGATGAATATGATTTCCAAAAATTAGAGATAAAAAAAATAACTACTCTTCTCCGGCTCCATCGGAGCAATATATCAAACTTTTAATGGAAAGGACCTCTATCCCAGCATCGAAGAAAAAGCTGCCCACCTCTTATACTTTGTGGTCAAGAATCATTCTTTTATAGATGGAAATAAACGAATTGCCGCATCCCTCTTTCTTTGGTTTTTAAATGAAAATGGCATTTTATATAATGAAGACGGCAGTAAGCGTATTGCCGATAACGCCCTGGTAGCTCTAACCCTACTTATTGCTGAAAGCAGAGCAGAAGAAAAAGATACGATGGCCAAAGTAGTTGTGAACTTAATTAATCAAAACAATTAAGAAGTAATAAAATGAAGGGTTGGATTCAAGAATCCGCAAGATCTCATCCAACTATCGGAAGCAACCAACCTCGAATGAGAGGAATGGAAAGAGCAGGGGTAATAATTACTGTTAACTAAATAAATTAAAACAATTCTGCAAAAAAGAAGGATTTTATAAACCTTTTGTCGTAATATAAAATGATAGCATAACCCAGATCTCCCACTTAAAATATAGTTAAAAAGGAATTAAATAAAGTGAAAGGAAATAGGTTCAAATCTCTATTCTTGACAGTTAATCAAACTGATTTATTAAGAATAAAGATTTGACCCTGGTATTTTACATAAACTATGCAAAATATTTTTGATAATTATATCCAATCGATTTCTTCTAAATTTTCTCACCTAGAAACAAGTGAAATGGGTTACCGTGCCGATTTTGAAATT
>JAHIPN010000182.1 GCA_018894595.1 bacterium | reverse complement strand
CCCAAAATATGCCTGAATATTATAAAATTAAGGAGGAAGCGGTAACTATAGGGGGTTTACCTGCCATCAAAAGGTTTTATACCTGGAATAAGATACACCGAGAGGATAATTCAAAAATTCCCATTAAAGCAGTTGATATATATTTGTTAAAAGATAAGAAGGGCTATATTTTAGAAGGTCAAGTAGTGCAAGATAAATTTGAGCAAATATTACCCGAATTGGAGATAATGTTTAATAACTTTACTTTATCAGGAGCAACTTCGGAGCCGGTAACTTCCGAACCTGGCTTACCACCGGTTACTGTAACTTCTGAAACAGTGTCTTCATCGAATGCCCCATCTACTATTGAGGAAATTACCTTTAAATTCTGCCCTTATTGCGGAGCTCCTTTGCAGCCAGATTATAAGTTCTGTCCTGGATGTGGAAAACCTATTCCAGCCCAAAGATCAGTAAAAGCTCCGAAAAAGATAGGAGCAAGAAATGGCAATCAGACTAATATAAATTACTCAGAAAATTTAATACAGACCAGAGGATTTTCTGAAGAGAACAATCAATTTAACTATCCAAGAGGTATGAACAAGAGTTATAGTAAACCCTTCAAATCTTATAAACCGGCTTTTATTTCCCGAAGTTTTGGCTCAAAATTGGTTCGTTTATTTCCGGAAAAACCACTCTTTCCCTGGGCAGTTTCTAAAAGAATTATGTTCGGGAATTATGCTAATTTGTTTCCTGGTTCTTTGGGAAGAAAAATTTCCTCTCAGGGTTTAGTTATCAGAAGTGCCTATCCGACAAATTTAAATTTTTCCTATCTTAAGGGATTAGGTAAACAAATAGCCTTTAATCCTGGTTTAGGAACAACTTTTCGGGGAGGAACAATTAATCAATTAGGTTCCTCATTAAAAAATTTAGGGGAAGGAATAGGCTTAGAGATGGTAGTTAGTCAGGCCCCCTCTTTGGGAAAAACCTGGGTTTTAAGAAGTTCTAAGAGAGGTGCTCAAGATAATGTTTCTATGGGTTCTTCTATAGGAAGGATAAGTTCTAAAATCGGGAGTTCAGTTGTCGATCAGATCCGTTCTTCCTCTTCTCTGGGAGGATGTTTTTCAGTTATAGGTCAGGGAGTTGCTTCTGAAATAGGGATAAAGAGAGAAGGAGAGACGTTACCTTCATTAACCTCGGAAGCTCCTCAGACTGCTCCCGTTATTCCGGAGACTCCTCCGGCTATTGGACCTGAGGGTATAGTAAGCCCAACTCCCGGAGCTTCTGAACAAGGGGGGATAACTCTTACTCCTCCAGGTCAACCTATTCCAGCACAATCAGGCACAGGTGGGCTAGTATTACCTTCTCCTGGAGGGGGAGGGACTCAGCAGCCTGAGATTATCTGGAAACAGTACAGTTTAAACCAGGCTTTTGGTCATAATATGTTAATTACCGGTTATTTGGAATATCCTTCTACCTGGTTAGTGAATTTAGATTCCTTTAATAAATCGGTGACTTTTTCGGAAGATACCAGTGGACTTGTTTCTTTAACTTTATTTCCTGGTTTAATGGGGCAATTCAACAGTGCTCAGGATTTAGCTCAACAGGTCGCTTATCTCTTACAACAACAAGTTCCCGATTTATCTATAGTAAATCAGGAATTTAAAATAGTACCTTCTCCCGGTGGTATAAGTGGAGCAATAGAACTTACCAATGGGAAGGTATATCTCCGAGGAACTTATCAAGGCAGCCGTTTTTCCTTTAGCATAGAAACCATGGCTTTATATACCGGTGTTTTTGGGGCTCAATCGATGGGATTTGCAGCAATAACCCAGGCATCAGAGGGAGTATTTGTGGAGAAAGAACAGAAATATTTTAATCGAATGATTATTTCTTATAAAAAGAGCTTAGGTATAGGAATGCAATAAAATCAAAAGAAGGTATAATTATTTCCCTGAATAAAAACTTAAAAAGGGAGGGTAAATTGATAAAAAAGAAAAGTTATTGTTTGGTAATTTTATGGATAGTGGTAATTTTAACGGGAATATTTTTATTTTCTTCCTTCGCTCAGGAACTAGATATAACTCTGAATGATGGAACGATTATTAATCTGCCGGTGATTGAATTTGAGCCTTCTTCGTGGGTAGAAAAAGAGACAGAGAAAAAAGACTTTTTACATTACACCTTCGACATTTCAGCTCTCTCTTTTGACCAACAGAAGAAAGTAACCGATTATATCCAGAGCAGAGTTGACCAAATTTATCTTACCGGTCAATATTCCCGTTTAGTCGAAGAGATGAATATTTTAAAAGCCCTGGCGATCTCTCAAGGTAAAGATGATTTACTTGCAGAAAGCCTTTATTATCAGGGGAGAGCCTGGTATCGTCAAGGGAAGGATGATGATGCCCGTCAGGTACTCCTTCAGGTCTTAGAAAAATATGAAGACTTGCAAGATAATCAGGGTATTATGAGAGTCTATATTACTCTTGCCGGTATATATCAAAGTTACCAGGACTTGAATAAATCAGAAGAATATGCTCAACTTGCCTACCAATTAGCCGAACAACTTCAGGATATTTCTGGGAAAGCCTCTTCCTTTTTAAGCTTTGGAATAATATATTTTTATCAGGGAGACTTAGAAAAAGCAGAAAAATATTTCTTAGATTCCTGTAATCTTGCTGCTCAAGTCGAAAATGTGGAAATAACTGCGTTATCTTTAAATAATTTGGCTTATGTATATGTAGAAAAAGGAAATTACCAAAAAGCCCAGCAAATTTGTGAGTCCTCTTTACAGGTAAGTTTAGAGGCCGGTTTTAAGTGTGGAGAATTTGCGGTCAAACTTTCTTTAGCCCGCCTTTATCACGAAGTTTGGGGAGATTCTAATCAAGCTCTTCAGTATTTAATCGATAGCCAGATATTAGCCCGGGAAATGGAGTTAGGTTATCAGGAGGCTTGGGTGCTTAATAATATGGGGATTATCTACTTGGATAAAGGAGATTTTGAAAATGCCAAAAAGGTCTTAGAAGAAGCGGAAGAACTTATTCAGTTGTATAATATACCCGGAGATATAGGAGTATATACCAATCTGGGCAGTCTTTATTTACAAATCAATGACTTAAAGAGGGCAGAAAATTATATTACCAGGGTTCTTCGATTTGCTACTACTTTAAATTATCCTTTGACTATAGCCGATGCCTGGATGAATTTGGGAGTGGTCTATAATAATGAGGAGCGGTATAAGGAAGCGCTTGCTGCCTACACCGAGGCGATGAAAATCTATGAGGAACTAAATATCCAGCCCCGAATTGCTGCTTTAATGAACAATATCGCCTCTTTAAATCAACATCAGGGTTATTTAGAACTTGCTTTAGATAGCCAATTAGAGTCTTTGAAGATTCACCAGGAATTAAATATGCCTTTTGATCTGGCTTTGGATTACGGAAATTTAGGGACTATCCACCTGGATATGAAGGATGTGACCAAGTCGGAAGAATATTTTAGAAAAGGTTTGGAGTTAGCTCAAAAATTAAATTATTCTCGAATGATCTGGTATTGCCAGACTGGTTTAGGCCGGATATTGTTGGAACAAGGGAAAAGAGAAGAATCCCTTACTTACTTTAAACAGGCTATAGATATTTTGGAAGGATTACGAGAAAAACTTACTTCTTCCGAAATGAAGAGAGGTTTTTTTGAAAATAAACTCCTGGCCTATGATTTAACAGTAGAGGTCCTCTGGGATTTAGGCCGATTTGAAGAAGCTTTCAATTATACTGAGAGAGCTCGGGCGCGTAGTTTTTTAGATATCCTGGGAGGAGCTATACTCAAGGTAAAAAACGAAGATGAAATGATGATTGGTCGTCTTCAAGAATTAGAATTAAGGATAATTTCTCTACAAGATAAAGAACGTCAGGAAAGGGCTAAGCCGATCGGAGAACAAAACAGTGCTTATTTAGAGGAATTGCAAAAGATTCTAAAGAAACTTCAACAAAATTATTTCCAGGTAAAAGATGATTTAAATCACTATTCTCCCGAAGTAGCTTCTTTGGTTACTATTAACCCTCTGACCTTAGATAAGGTGAAGACTGTTTTAGAAGAGGAGATTATTTTTTTAGATTATTATATTACCGGAGATAGGATTTTAGTATGGATTATAGAGCAGGAGGGGATAAAAACCAAAGAGATAAGCATAAAAGATATTAATCTTAACAAAAAAATAGAAGAGGCCCGAGAGGCTTTTACCGCTACCGAAGAGGACTATAACTATCAGAAAATTTGTGAGGAACTTTACCAAATACTTTTTGCCCCGGTAAAAGATTTAATAGGGGATAAGACTACCATAGGGATAATTCCCCATCGCAGTCTTTTTTATCTTCCTTTTCAGGCCTTAAAGGGAGAGGATGGATTTTTAGTCGACCGCTATGATCTATTTTATGTCCCTTCCGCCAGTGTCTATTCTTATTGTTTGAGTAAAAATAAAGAAAATAAAGAAAGTTATCTGGGGTTTGGCAATCCCTTTTTTGGAGAGGGAGGCTCACCTCCTTTACCTTTTAGTGCGGAAGAGGTTAAGATTGTGGCTCGGAATTTCCCTTTTAATGATGTTTTTATCGATAAAGAAGCTACCGAAACAAAATTTAAGGAAATTTGTTCTAACTTTGATATTATTCATCTATCCACTCATGGCCGGGCTGATGATCAGAGACCCCTTTTTAGTGTAATTTGTTTAGCCCAAGATGAACAAAATGATGGAGATGTCTTGGCTTATGAAGTTTTTTCTTTAAATTTAAAAGCTAATCTGGTAGCCTTGGGAGCCTGTGAGACCGGATTGGGTAAGTTAAGTGAGGCAGAAGGATTGGTAGGCCTGGTAAGGTCGTTCCTTTACGCCGGTACTCCTACCGTAATTGCTAGTCTGTGGAGTGTTCTTGATAGACCTACAATGGAACTTTTTATAAAATTTTTTGGATATTGGAAGCAAGAGGGGTTAAGCAAAGTAAAAGCCTTGAGTCGTGCTCAAAGGGAATTAGCTCAAAAATATGGTTATCCTATGTACTGGTCCGGATTTATCCTGATTGGAGATTATAGATAGTAAATATTTAATTAAGTTATTTTTTCCTTCTGTCTATGGATGGAGGGGGGCAGAGTGAAGGAGATTAATCTAAAAAATATTTTTTAAATGCTAATATTATAAAAAAAAGAGAAAGGAGAAAAAAAGTAATGAGGATAAAATATAAACTTATTATGGGAATAATTTTAATTGTTTTTATGTTAAGTGCGGGGATAGTCTATAGTCAGGGGAGTCTCTATTCTGATCCCCAGGGTCGTTTTTCCTTTAATCTGCCTGCCGGGTGGAGAACTGATGTTCCTTATGATTCAGCTCAAGCAGCTTATTTTGTTTATGCAGTGCAACAAGGAGATGTCGGGGAATTAATTATTATGATTGAAGAATTACCCTTTATTGCAAGTATAGATCAATATGCTGCAGCAGCAGAAGAAAATGGTTTTAAACAACTTCCTGGATATAAACCCGGCACTCAACTTCCGACAACTGTTTTTGGTTTACAGGCAATAAAGAAGAATTTTATCTTTAACCCTCAAACAGGATTAACTTTACAAGCCGAAGCCTATATGTTTATAAGTGGTAACTACGCGTATACTATACTTTTAGATATTTTACCTGATTATTTTGCTCAGGTGCAACCGGGTTTTGCTCAGGCAATGGCGAGTTTTAAAGTGCAAAGTGGAGCACCAGTAGCAGTTCAGCCTACTACCCCTCAACCAGTAGTTCCATCAATCCCTACTCCCACTCAGACAACACCAGTTCCTCCAGTACAACCAGTAGTACCGACACCCACACCGACTATTCCGACCACACCAGTTCAACCTCCGGTGACTGCTGAAATGAATATATATACAGATCCCCAGGGTCGCTTTAGTATCCCTATTCCTACCGGAAGCACTACAGCTCAGACTACTGAAATGGGAGTAATCTTAAATACTCCTGATGGAGCCGGAATTGTGATGATGTATACTCTGGGAGAACAGTATGTCCAGGGTATGGTAGCTCAAATTAAACCCAATCATCAGTTTCATGGTCAAAGTCAGCTTCAAGCCGGAAACAGACAGGCCTTAGTCGAGCTTTATTCTAAGGTTAATCCTCAGGATAATATAAATTATGCTACCGTAGTAGTTACTTATCCCGGTACACCCTTTATGATAATTATAACCGTTCCTGCAGATAAATATAGTCAAGCCCAGCCCTGGATACTGGAGATGATAAAAGGAACATCCATAAGATAAAAACCTACCAGGGGACGGTCCTTTGGCAGGTTTTTTAAACAAGTTTTGCAGAGGTTTTATAGATTTTTTCTTGACAGGTAAGATAGTTTGGAGTATAAATATTAATAGAAAAAAGTTGACAAAAATAGTGTGAAAAGGAAGGAAAAATTAAGATGCCAAACTATGATTTTGAATGTCAGGATTGTCATAAAACATTTGAGGTTAGAGCAACTATCAAAGAGATGGAAGAAGGCAAGATATCCTGTGTAAAGTGTAAGAGCAAAAATATCAAGATAATTTTTAATGGCTGTAGATTCTGCACCGGAAAGACTTCATCCTCGATGAGTTCAAGCTCAAGTTCTTGCAGCTCTTGCTCATCTGGTTCTTGTTCTACCTGTGGATAAAAAAAGTAAAAAATTTTATACAAATAGAAAATTTAAAAAGGTAATGGTTTTAGTAAAGATAAGCCGTTACCTTTTTTGTTTTTTAAAAATAAATAATATTTTTTTAAAAGTTTGCAGGAATTCGGGGTAGGAGTGGAGAATAATTATTTAGTTAGCTATTTAGTTGATGAATTAATATAAACCAGTTAACTAGTGAACCAGCTAACTAATTTTATACGCGATACGATATGCTAACGACTAATAAAAAAAAGGAGGTAGATAATTTCGATGTTAAAGAAAAGAAATATTTTTAGGATGGAATTGTGGTTGTTTACATTGATATTTTTAATGATTTTCTCTGGAGCAAGCATGGCACAGGAGGCAGTTAAGGATTCGGAATATCTGCAAAAGATTGCTCTATGTAAAGATATTCTAGAAAAGAATCCTGTACAAGAGACTGTATTTTTTACTCCTCAGGATGAAAAAGTAGTTACCTGGCTTAGATTTTCTTATGATTCCACAGAGAATTTTTTCCTTAAGTGGGAATGGATTACTCCAGAAGGCAAATTGTATCACCGGGGCGAAGTGGGGATGGAAGCTGGCAATTATATTAATTATCGTACCTGGTACTGGATAAAGATTAAGGATAGGTATGCCTCCAAACTTATCGGAGAGTGGAAGGTAAGAGTATACATCAACGATATTTTCTTGACCGAGAGGTATTTCTTTATCGAAAAAGCTTTCTAATGTAAAAATTTAAAGCTAAAAGAATAATTATAGAAAATGAAAAGAAATTTTAATCTATTATTGATAAATCCCTGGATTTATGATTTTACGGCTTATGATTTCTGGTCTAAACCCTTAGGGCTATTGTATATTGCCAGCATCTTGAGGGAACAGGGTTATGAGATTAGTTATATAGATTGTATGGACCGTTATAATCGGGAGATTTTAAAGTTTAAGAATAGAGAATTTCCTAAAAAAGATGAATTTGGCCGGGGTCCTTTCTATAGAGAAGAAATCGAAAAACCTGCAATTTTAAAACATATACCCCGCCGATATAGCCGGTATGGGATTACCGAAGAGATTTTTCTGAATAAATTAAAAAAGCTTCCTCCGCCCCAGGTAGTATTGATTACCTCTATTATGACCTACTGGTATCCGGGAGTGTTCAGGGTGATAGAGAAAATTAAAGAAATTTTCCCCGGCATTCCCATAATTTTGGGAGGTGTCTATGCTACTTTATGTTTTGAGCATGCTTCTAAATTTTCCGGGGCTGATTATATAGTAAAAGGAAATAATATAAGAGATTTAATAAAAATATTAGAACAGCATGCTGTAAACAAAAATGATTATTCAAAATACAAAACAGGGTTAGATAACATGCCTTATCCGGCCTGGGATCTCTATTCCAATCTTGATTATATCTCTATCTTATCCTCTCGGGGTTGCCCTTATCGTTGCAGTTATTGTGCTTCTTTTAAAATAAATCCCAAGCTGGAGTTCAGAAGCCCTGAAGAGGTAGTCAAAGAAATAGAATATTGGAATAAGAAAAGAGGGGTAAAGGATTTTGTCTTTTACGATGATGCCCTATTGATAAATTCGGAAGATAATTTTCTGCTTATTTTAAAGGGATTAATCAATAAAAAATTGGCCATCAGGCTTCATGCTCCCAATGGAATTCATGCCCGAATGATAAATAAAGAAATAGCTTACAAGATGTACCAGGCAGGAGTAGAGACCATCAGGTTAGGATTTGAGACAGTAGATCCCCGAGTCCAATCAGAGACAGGAGGCAAGGTAACTAATCTTGAATTTAAGAAGGCAGTGAATTGCCTTTTAGAAGCAGGATTTAAGCGGTCTCAGATCGGCGCATATCTTTTAATCGGGATACCCGGACAGGATGTTCAGGAAATTATTGATTCCATCTGTTTTGTGATAGATTGTGGTGCCCATCCGCGTTTAGCTAAGTTTTCGGCCATTCCGGGTACAAAGGTCTGGAACGAAGCCAGGACTTATTTTAATTTAAAGGGAGATGTTGACCCCCTTTTTCATAATGACGCGCTTTTACCTTATTTATCACCGGATATTACAATTAAAGCCTATCAGCAAATAAAATCAATAGCAAAAATATAAAATAATATAAACTAAATGTGTTATAATTAAAATAAAATGTACCATAGATTTTCGAATATAATAATTGGAGGTGATTTGAGAAAAATAGGTTATCCCCAGGCTGTAAAAGCGAACAGAGCAAGAAACAAAAGTGAACAAAAATAGCATACATAGATTAGTAGATGTGGATATTTTATAAAGCATTCAATATTATAAGGAGGATAGAAACGAATGGAACTATTAAAAGTCTCGTCTAAGTCGAATCCTAAGGCAGTAGCTGGTGCTTTATCAGGAGTAATAAGGGAAGAAGGAAAAGCAGAATTACAAGCCATAGGAGCAGGAGCAGTAAATCAGGCGGTTAAGGCGATTGCTATTGCTCGAGGGTTTACCGCAAGCAGTGGAGTTAATTTAGTCTGTATACCGGCTTTTGTAGATATAGAAATTGAAGGAGAAGAAAGGACCGCTATTAAATTTTTAGTTATGCCCGGATAAAAGATTGTATTATCAATATCACTCCAGGTGAAAAGTAACAGGAAGAATTAGAAGTTATTAAAAATACGGGATTAGCCTAGAAAGCAATTTATAGCTAAAGTGATTTTACAGAAAAGAAGATTTTTAAAAAATATTAGAGTAAAGGGAGGAGAGTTAAGATTGGTATGGATAAAAAAAATGAGAAAATAGAAAAAACAGAGGACGTAGTTACCCAGAAAACCGAAAAAATAACTGGGGAAATAAAAAAAGAAGAGAAGAAAGAAGAAAAAGTTAAGGCCAAAGAAATTTTGGGAGAAGTTAATATCGTACCCGAGGTAATAGCGACCATAATTAGCCGAACAGTAATCGGCATACCAGGAGTAGCCGGATTAGCTACTCGTGCCAAAGGAGGTATAGGAACTTTATTGGGGACCAAAGAATTGGAAAAGGGGATTAATGTTGACCTTAGAGAAAACAAAGAAGTTTCTACCTCTATTTCGGTTATTTTAGAGTATGGTTCCATAATAATTGATGTAGCTAAAGAGATTCAGAAGAAGGTAAAAGGGGAATTAGAGGCTAAGACCGGACTTAAGGTTACCGGGGTAAATGTAAACATTCAGGGTGTGCATATAGAAGAAAAGAAGTAGTTAATATATTAAAGAAATAGGCCTATCAGGTTTCAAAAAATTACCTGGATAGGCCTATTTACACTCAACTTGTTAATATAATTAAAATATTTTCTTATTTTACCTTCTCTTTTAATTCCTTGCCCGCTTTAAAGAAAGGTACTTTCATAGCTTTTACTTGGATTTTTTCGCCAGTACGTGGATTTCTTGCCATTCGAGCGGCTCTTTGTCTGGCACCAAAAGTTCCGAATCCTACTAATCTAACTGCGTCACCCTTGGCCAAACAATTAGTAATAGTTGAAAATACACATTCAACAGCTTTTTTAGCTTCCTGTTTGGTAACGCCGATTTTACCTGCTACCTTATTGATTAATTCGCCTTTGTTCACTGTTTACACCTCCTTTCTTCGTTTTTTCAAACAAAATACCCTATAAAAATAGGGGTAAAATATAAGTATTTGTAAGCATTTCATTGCTACTACTTATATAGTATACGACAAGTATTTTAAAAATCCTTCTTTTTTTAGAAATTATTTTTAATTTTTTTAGAAAAAATGGTATTTTCAAGCATTTTTTAATAAATTTGATACCAATTGTCATTCACGGGATAGATTTATTATCTATATAAATATAGAAATATGTTAAGTAATTATAAAAGAAACTGCTATATATTGCAAGTGTTTTAACCTATTGAGGGTAATTTAGTTGTAAAAACAGTCACAATCTTTAGTTAAGTGAGGGTATTAAGTGTTTAGTGAGGAAAACAATTTAGTATCTCTTTGATTTTACGGGGTATTTTTGCTTATTTTTTATGCTATAATAAAAAGTAAGTGGATATGTG
>JAHIPN010000181.1 GCA_018894595.1 bacterium | reverse complement strand
TCTGGTTTGCCAGATGATATTGCGCATTAAACGGGCAACGTTGACAGGATATTCGTCAGCCCCTTGGCTAAAGTTTTCTATTAACCATTCTTTGGGCTGGTCGTGGATGAGTTCGTCGTAATGGCGGATGCCGGCTTTGCGCAAGCGGTCTCTGTGTGATCCTGGTTTGGGCATGTTTCTATAATACAGGGAATTTTGATATTCTGCAAGAGATTTTTTGGTTTATGAGGATTTTTTGTCCGTAGAAATTGGGAAATTGGCATATGGTGTTGGGGCTTTGGATTGGCTTATTATAGGGATGTTTGGTGGGTTTCTTACCTCCTGCTAGGGCTGTGTGGATAGTTATTTTGGGTGAGATTCTAATCTTTTTGCTAGTTGATAGTAGACTTTCATGCCTTCTCGCTCTCCAATCGCGAAGATGGTTACTTCTTTGTTGGTTTCGTCAAGTTCGTAGACTATCCTGTATTTTTTCTTGAAGAAATAGAGTTTTTTATAACCTGTGAGATCCAACCCTGCCTTGTTGCCCAAGGGCAATCCTAATTGGGGTGATTTGATTAGTTTTTTGAATTGAGTAAAAGCGTGGTTTTTGATAGATTTATTGAGTTGAGCAAATTCTTCCTCTGCTTCCACTTTCCAGGTTAGATTATAAGGCATGTTTTTTCTTTAGTTCGTCTACATCTACTTTTTTGACCGGACTGTCTTTTCTCTCGTTTACTATATCATAAATAGCTATGTGCTCAAATAATTCTTTTAGCTCTTCTAATTGTTTTTTCATTTCCTCATACCGCTCATAGGTTACCAATACTGCCTCTGGAATGTTTCGCTTGAACACAAAAATATCATGATCTTCTAAATCGTCTTCTAGATATTTTCCAAAGGAACGGATAAGCTCTGTGCTGCTGACTATTTGTTTTTTTTCGAAAGTGGTACTCATTTTATCGTCGCCTCCCTTCTATTACACGTATTTAAATACATATTTTAATTGTATTTCTATACTAAGTATAGCACATGATGTTAATGCTGTCAAATGTTTTCTTTGAAAAAGTTCTTGACTTATTTACTACTGTTTATTAATATTTAATTAATAAAATTTATCAAGGGGGATTATGATAATAACTGTTGGTAATCAAAAAGGTGGCGTTGGTAAAACTACTATAGCTACAAATCTGGCTGTATTATCCGCGATGAAAAATAAAAATACATTGTTGATTGACGCAGACATTCAAGGTTCAACAATGGATTTTAGAAGCCTCAGGAAAGATAATCTGATATCTGTTCATGCTGTTCAAATCGTAAAACCAACTATTCATACAGACATAGAAACGTTCAATAACTTTGACAATATTTTTATTGATGCTGGTGGCCGAGATTCTGATACGTTTAGGTCCGCAATAATGGCCTCTAACTTTTTATTGATCCCTGTCACTCCTTCCCCCTACGACATATGGAGCTCAGAAGAAACTTTCAAGGTTCTCAGACAGGCTAGAATCTATAAAAGTATTAAAGCTCGGGTTGTACTGAATCAAGTAATTAAAAATACTAATATCTCACGAGACGTACAAGAAGCCCTGAATAAAATTGCAAAAGACTACGATCTAGAATGTTGTAAGACTATGCTCTATTCACGAGTAGCTTATAAAGAATCCGTCTCTGAAGGAAAAGGTGTGGCCGAATATGATCCAAAATCTAAGGCTGATATTGAGCTACAAGAATTATATAAGGAGGTTACAGATGGAAATTCCGAGAAAACCCACAACACCAACTGATACAACAATAGGCAATTTTATTAAAAAGGGTACTATGCAAATCCCCTCTTCCCTCAATGGAGAAAAAAAAGGTAGAAGGATAATTTCTCTATCTCTCATGGATCAAGATGTAGAATGGCTTAACATGACCGTGAAAGATGTAAATGCTCATAGTGAACGAAAAATAGCAAGAAGCGAGGTTGTAGCTGCTACATTTGCTACTTTGAAAGGCAAAAATATTGAGGAACTATTAAAAATTATTAAAAATAGATAATATTTAATAAGATTTATTAATAATTATGCCTACTAAAAAATGCCCGTCAAAAATACAAAGAGAACCTCAAATCAAAATGGAAGAGGCGCTAGAGCAAGTTAAGGATCCATATCTTAAGAAAGTACTTAGCGGCATATGGAAGAGAGTTGAGGTTACAGATATCGATAAAGAGGCAGAGAAAATCAAAAAAAGGATTATCAAGACACCAAAACAGCCAGAACAACTTGTCTTTGCGTTTATACCTCATGAAATGGCTAAAGTATCTATCTTTTTCCCTATGTCAGATAAAGAATTGAAAGAGGAGAGGCGGGTAATTCACAAATTACCGCCTATTGAATCTAATTGGGGTAGGGTGGAAATTGAAGGTGTAAAATTAGCGATATTTGAAGAAGATATTTTCTTGGCTCTTATGAAGATAGCGAAAGATAGAATAAGTTATGTTAGAGGACAATACGTTCTTGAGACAACCATACCAGAAATAGCAAAACTGTTATATGGACATGCAGGTTATACAAAGAAAGTGTATGAGCGAATAAAGAAATCATTAGATCGTTTTGGATTAGTTACTTTTAGACTTACTTTATTTAAAAAACACAAAAAAGAAGCTAAAGAGATATTTATTGCAGCTATAGTCCAACGATATGATTATAATCCTAAGACACATAGTTTAAAAATAAAATTCAATCCTGATTTCTTCGCGTTTTTTCTTGAATCTATGCTTACCGGTATAAATTTCAGTCTCAGAAGAAAGTTAAAAAAAGATGGTTCCAAGGCTTTATTGAGATTTCTATCTACTCATAATAGCCCAAGTCGAATGCATATCTTAACAGTATTGAAAGCTATTAACTATAATATTGAACAACCTATGTATGCATTAAGAAGAAAATTTAAGCAATTTATAATGGAGTTAAAAAAACAAGGGGTATTGGGTCCAAAAACAAAACTCTATAAAGATGACACTGTTTATTTTGATGTTCTTCCTGCTAAAAAACTGTTAGCCGATTAGTGAGCATGGTTTAGCCGATTAGTGAGCATGGTTTAGCCGATTAGTGAGCATGGTTTAGCCGATTAGTGAGCATGGTTTGGTTTGTAACTATTTTATTTTAAAGAGGTTAAGGGGGGTAATAGTTATAATACTATAGTCTTTTATAGTTATAATAGTATATAGAACACCTTTTTTCATTAAAACCTAAAACCCCCATTAAACAAAAGTAGCAAGAATGGGTAGTTTTTAGGTAGCTGGAAGATCAAAAGGGTTGAAAATAAGGCAGAAACAAGGCTAAAACCTAAACAAAAGTGGAAGAAATCCAGTATGAATAAGCCGCAAGCCCTAGAAAAAAG
>JAHIPN010000180.1 GCA_018894595.1 bacterium | reverse complement strand
TTTCCAAACATTAAAAATGTTATCATCATTATACCTCCCTTTTTCAAAAATTTTGCTTATTCAATGAATTTGCAATTTAAAAATAGTTAGCTAAAATCCATACACTAAGATAGTGGAATGTTGTACTAGCTCAATAAATTTTCAACCTTTTCAAACCAAAGAGAAATTTCTCGTTTCGCCTCCTCAATGGTTGACGAGGCATGAACCAAATTCTGTAAAGCCCGCTTTTCTTTAGTTGAAAGATCAGGCGAATCTATCGAAAAATCCCCCCTTATTGTTCCTAATTCCGCAAAAAGAGGAACCGTGTTTCCTACTATTTTTCTTACAACTTCAATAGCATGATTTCCATTTAATATAAGGACAACCACTGGTCCAGAAGTTAGATGCTGAATCAACCATTTTCTAACCAATTTACCAACTTCCAGGGCATCATCAGTGCCTAAATCCTCTGCAATATTTAAATCATATTTTTTATAGGTATCTATAGCTTTTTTACCAATAGATTTAATCCAGTTTTTATCATCAGGATAGTGTTTTCCAACAATTTCAGTAGTAGCATTTACTATTTTCATTTCTTTCAGCCTTAGTCCTACTCTTTCAAATCTCGAAATAATTTCCCCAACAAGGCCTCTTTTAAATGCGTCAGGTTTTATTAACAGCAATGTTCTTTCCATTCTTCAATTCACCTCTAAATTTTTCCCTTAGTCCTTTTATTAAATAGAAACCAGCCTATATAAAACTCAAAATCTGATTTTTTCCTTTTAAAACTTACGTATAATTTATAATTCTATAAAATCCATTAAAATCCTTCTTTTTATAAATAAAAAATAAAAAAACACTTCAGCTTGCTTGCAAAAGGGCTGCTGATTATCTTTTTTCTAATTTACCATCAAAAATTCACAAAGTATTTAAGGGTAAAGTTAATGAAAGTATGGGTGATGAATGCCGGCCAGAATGACTTTCCCCGATAGGCAATATATCCAAACCACAATCCCATCGGAATACACATCAGTATCTCTATTTCGGGTTTTCCGATATGAAGAAGCACAAAGGGAACCATCTGTATGAGTATGCTCGCTTCTTTAAACCGCTCCTTAAGTCCGAAGAGGAGAAAACCGCGAAGCAGGAATTCCCAGGCAAAAAGAAGCGGAACCATTTGAGTGAAGAAATTGTAGTAATCAAAAGGTTTGGTATAATACTGACCTACAGAAGAAAAAAGAGAACCGATATACAATACCGGGATGGCGATAAGAACTGTTATGGCTACGTAAAACCCCCATAATTTGTAATTCCCGAGCCTGAGGCCAAAATTAAGAGGATTCTTTCTCAAGATAATTAAAATGGTGAAAACCGGAAGGATTGCATAATAAACCAGATAGTTTACTACTAAAGATGACCCGATCGGCCGGCAAATTGCCAGAACAAGGAAAAGTGTTGACGTGCACAGGACAACCGCTTCCTTATAATTATTTTTAAAAAAAGAATGTATCTCGCCTAATTCTTGCTTAAAGATATTTATCATAATACCTCCTTCCCCGGATAAGCCAAATCTATAGTAATTAAATTATACAACAAATCTTTCAAAAATCCTTCTTTTTCAAATAAAAAACAAAAAGCCCTTTGGCACTTCTGCCGAAGGGCTTTTAATTATCTGGCTCCCCCTATTGGACACGTTCAGAACTTTTAAAGAGGATATGGCAATAGAAAATATTAGATTAAATCAGTTAATTCTTCAATATTAATGAGTCCACTCTAAAAAGTCAATTATAAGATAAATTATTTCTAGTTTTAAGACGGAGAAGTTGTATAATAAAGGAAGTCGATACAGAGGAGGAATAGGAAAAATGTTTCGCAAAAATACAACTCATCTACAAACATCTTTTTTCGATATAGAGAACCAGCTTTCGGAAAGAAAAAAAAAGAAGATAAGGGGATCAGAGGAATACAGTTTTTACCAACTGATATTCAAAAAGATAAAAGAGGAAAACTTTGCGGTATTATATTCCGAAAACGGAAGCCGGCCAAACTCGGCAGTAAACATAATGGTATCGGCCATAATCCTTGCCTATAGAAAAGGGTGGACGATAAAAGAGATGCTGGAGCAGATAGATTTTAATCTTCTCACCCGGACGGCATTAGGACTGAACAGGATGGATGATACGGCATTTTGCGAGGCGACATTTTTCAATTTCCAAAACAGACTGCTGAAACATTTTGTAGAGACGGGAGAGAACTTACTGGAAAGGGTATTTGACG
>JAHIPN010000179.1 GCA_018894595.1 bacterium | reverse complement strand
GAATTTTGAAATAAAACCAGTATCTATAAGTTCATTATTGCCCGGGTCTAATTGCTGTTTAGCTAAAGAGATATATTTGTGGGGAGTTACTGGAAGAAGCTGGCATATGGTTTATGAATCTTATTTCTTTAACGCAATACGCGATACGAATTACTATTCGCTATCGGCTAATTAATCTGTCCTTACCGGCATTAGAACATAAATGTAATTTTTGTCTTCGTCCGGAGTAATAATTGCCGGATTAAGCGGGTCATTTAGCTTTATTATAGTATTTTCTTTTTTTATTATCTTTAACACGTCTAAAATATAATCAGTATTAAAAGTTATAGTAATATCTTCTCCTTTTTTTAAACAGGAAATCTTTTCAGAAGCTTCTCCGGTACTCGGACTTTCTGCTTTTAAAATTATTTCACATCTTTCCTCTTTTTGACTATTTTCTTTATTGGCTATTTCCACCTTTACTGTCTTTAAATCTTCTCTTACAAAAAGGGCAATTCTTTCCATTTTATCCCTAAATTCCTCAGTGTTTATTTTTATTTCGGTTTTAAAAGAATCTGGAATTATCTGCTTATAATCAGGAAAATGCCCTTCTATTAACCGGGAATATATTCTTATACTGTTCTTCTGACCATCAGGAAATAAAATAAACATTATCTGTTTTTCCCCAAATCTGATTTCCGCAAATACTTCCTCATTATCTAAAAGAAGCCTGGACAATTCTGATAAAGCCCGATAAGGAATTATAACTTCTATTTCTTCATCTGTTGTTGTTTTTTCTATGTTTATTGGTTTAATATTTTTAAGAGATAGTCTATGACTATCGGTAGTAACTACCTTAATTTTATTATCTATTATTTTAAATAGGGCTCCGTTTAAAAAAGTTTTACTTTCATCGCGGGAGGTGGAAAATATAACCTGCTGAATAGTCTCTTTAAATAATTTTTGATTTAATTTAATTTTAGCTCTCATCTTTATTTCCGGAAAATTAGAGAATTCTTCTGCGGAAAAACCTAAAATTTTATAATTAGAGTTATTTTCTTTAACGGTAGTTATATTATTATCTGTGCATTCTATCTCTATTTTTCCTTCAGGAAACTTTTTAATTAATTCACTTATTATTCTGCTGGGGATAACTGTAGAACCGGTCTCAATAACCTGGGCTGGAATATAACAGTCTATCCCAATTTCTAAATCGGTAGCGAAAAGATGGACTTTATTATCCTCATTCGCTTCAAAAAGTATTCCGTTGTAGATAGGTAATCCAATTCTACTGGATATTCCCTTTTGTACTGTTTGAATTCCGTGCAACAAACTTTCTTGAGAACAAATAATTTTCATATTTTAACTCCTTTACTCTAAATAATTAAATAAAGATATAGTATTATTAGTAATAGTACTGTTGAAACTGGGGAAAGAAAAATAAACCCCAATGTTTTATTATAAATTCCCTGTGGATAAAACCAAGGATAAATTTTTTAGATATTAACAAATTCCCCATTTTTTATTTTTGATTAAAAAAAACATCTAATAACTGAAAGTTTTAAACATATTATTAAAAGGTTATTAACAATTAACCTTTTTTCATATCTAAAATTAAATTATTTATAATATTTTTAAAACCCTTATCTTTTTTAATTTTATCTTTAATTTTATTATAAGAATGAATAATTGTGGTATGGTCTCTTCTACCAAAGACTTCCCCAATTGAAGCTAGAGACAGATCAGTTAATTCCCGGGAGAGATAAATAGCCACCTGTCTAGCCAGAACAACATCTTTAGTCCTTTTTTTAGATAATAAAGAATTAAGTTTAATAGTATAATAATCTGCTACCGTTTTTTGAATCTGCTCAATTGAAATTTTTTTATTTTCTAAAGGGATAATATCTTTTAATATATCCCGGGCTAAAAAAACAGACAATTCCTTTTTAGTTAAAGTAGAATAAGCAGTTAGCTTGGTTAAGGCCCCTTCCAATTGCCTTATATTAGAGGGAATCTTCTCGGCGATAAAATCGATTACTTCATTGGGCACATTTAAGTTTTCTGCCTGCCCCTTTTTTCTTAAAATAGCAATACGGGTCTCATAATCAGGAGCCTGGATATCAGTTATTAAACCCCATTCAAAACGAGATATTAACCGTTCTTCTAAAGTAGTGATATCTTTTGGCGGCCGGTCGCTGGTAATCACTATCTGTTTATTAGACTCATACAAAGTATTGAAGGTATGAAAAAATTCTTCCTGGGTCCTCTCCTTCCCGGCCAAAAACTGTATGTCATCGATTAATAGCACGTCTACACTGCGATATTTTTCACGAAAGGCAGCGGTAGAACCATCTTTTATAGAATTAATTAACTCATTGGTAAATTTTTCTGATGATATATATAAAACCTTAATTTTACCGCTATGCTGCATAATGTGAGTAGCGATCGCCTGTATTAAATGAGTTTTACCCAAACCTACTTTCCCGTATACAAATAAAGGGTTATAAGATTTAGCAGGAGATTGAGCTACCGCGAGGCAGGCAGCGTGGGAAAAGCGGTTGCTATTACCCACTACAAAATCATCGAAAGTATATTTTGGGTTTAAAAGAAGGCTTGTATTTTTAAAAAAAACATCTTCTTTTTTAGTTTTCTTTTTAGGGGCAGGCTGGTAAGGCGCGGAAAATTTTTGATCAGCTGCTATAAACTTTATTTTTAAATTGTCATCCAAACCAAGAGTCTTTTTAAGAATATCTTTAATAAAGCCGGAATAGTGTTTTTCCAACCAGTCTTTGCAAAAGTCACCGGGGGCAGAAATTATCAACTTGTTACCCTCGAATTTTACAACTTTCGTCTTGCTGAACCAGCTATTGTAAGCCTGGGGACGTAATTCTTTTTTTATTGTTTCTAAAGTTTTATTCCACAGTTCTTCGATCTCTACAAGCTCCATATATATACCACCTTCCCGCACAATTAGATATTTTTTGTCTGAATTTGATTATAAAAGTTTTATAGATTGAAAAAGAGTTATCAAACTATAAACTATTTATGAAAACCTATAAGTTATAAGGGTTCTATGAATTTTCCCCAAAGTTAACAGTCGACTGTGGAAAACTTTAGAAGAGTTTTTTATTAAATTTTAACATTTTTCCAAAAAAATAAACTTTAATACTTTATTTATAGATTTCTAAACAGCTAAAAGTAAAGGGTTTATAGAAGTTATTAACAGTTTATTAACATCTGTGGATAACTCGGGTGAAATCTGCAATTTATTTTGTACTTATAATAGCAAAAATATTTTTATTAAGCAAAAATATTTTTCCGCATTTATATCTTTCTCTCTTTCTTAACTCGATACTTTCCCCATAAGCTTGACATTTAGAGGGCATTAAAGATATAATTTTCACATTGAATTTTAAATTCTACATCTTAATAAAGAAGGAGAGAGCTAGTTAAATGAAGCGGACTTATCAACCAAACACTAGAAAGAAACTGAAAGTACATGGATTTCGAGAAAGAATGAGCACCAAAGCCGGCCGCTCGGTATTAAAGAGAAGGCGTTTAAAAGGACGCAAGCGCCTTACGGTATCCGGATAATCAATTTTATAAACATAAGAGGAATTTTGATAAAGAGAAAATTATCAAAGACCAGTGAATTTAAGAAGGTTTTTTCGGAAGGCAGAAGAATTGAAGGCAAGAATCTAATAATATTTATTTTAAAAAACGATTATAATTTTAACCGACCGGGGATAATAGTAAAAAAAGAGACAGGAAAGGCAGTAGTTAGGAATAAGATAAAAAGACGGCTGAAAGAAGCAAGCCGACTGCTAAACAAGAAATTACTTCCGGGATATGATATAATTGTGCTGGCCAAAAACCATATTAGGGAGGCAAACTATTTTGAGATATGTTATGACCTGGAAAGCCTTTTTTATAAAGGGAGACTGTTTTTACCAGAAAGCAGACGCAAACAGGAGATTTAAACCAAGATAGAGAAAATCTATGCTCTTTCTTAAAGAAAAGAAAAAGTAATAGAATTTCATTAGAGATTTTATGAATAAAATAATTATTTTACTGATAAGTTTTTATCAAAAATGCATATCTCCTTTAAAACCTGCTACCTGCAGGTTTTATCCCACCTGTTCCGAATATGCCGCACAGGCCCTGAAAAGATACGGCCTTTTAAAAGGTTTACGGCTTTCTGCGGGGAGAATATTGCGCTGCCACCCCTTTCACCCGGGAGGCCATGATCCCCTTCCCGATTCTTCAGCAGCTTGTGCACATAAAAAATGAAAAAACACATAGTACGATAATATAAGTAAAATAAAAACAATAGAGGGAAAACTAAAAAACAAAAAGATAAAGGAGAAAAATATTTGGGAAATCTATGGAGTTCTTTAGGCGATATTTTCGCCAATATAATAGTATTTTTTTATAGCTTTACCCACAACTACGGTATCGCTATTATTTTAATGACCATTCTTATTAGGGTAGTCTTATATCCCTTAATGCAAAAACAGATGGTTTCCATGCGGGAGATGCAGAAGATTCAGCCTTTGATGAAGGCGGTACAAGATAAATATAAGAACGACAAAGAAAGATTGAATAAGGAGCTAATGGCTTTATATAAGGAACATAAAGTCAATCCTATGAGCGGATGTTTGCCCTTGATAATTCAAATGCCTATACTGATTTTACTTTTCCAGGTTTTAAGAGAGTTTAACACCAAAATATATGCGGTATATAACGGAAACCCGGGTTTTTTATGGTTAAAAGATCTGTCCTTGCCAGACCAATTAATTCAGTTGCCGGGTAGTGGAATTTTTGGGATACAACACATTGGAATAATGCCCTTTTTAATAGGAGGTTCAATGTATATCCAACAAAAGATGACCTCCACCGGCGGTACTGCTGCGGGCAAAGACGGGGGATCTGCTCAACAGACTCAGAAGATGATGACTATTATGATGCCCTTAATGATTGGTTTTATGAGCTTTACCCTGCCTTCCGGTTTGACCCTGTACTGGTTTACCTCTACCCTTTTAGGGATTGGTCAGCAGTATCTGATTAATAAGAAGATGCCTCCAATAGATGAAATACCAAAAGAATTTGTTCCCGGTAAAAAAGAGAAACCAACCGACAAAAAACCGGAAAAAACGGTAGCCCCCAAAGAAGAATCCTGGATTCCGGGCTATGAAGGAGTAGACGGGGAAACCTCTTCCGGGAGCAAGACTAAAACCAAAAAATATAAAAAAGGCAAAAGAAGATAAATTAGTCGTTAGTGAATAAGCCTGGCGTGAATCGTATCTCGGAAAATAGCGGGTAGCGTTTAGCGTAGCGTATAGTTAAAAAAAGAAAGAATACAGAAACGAAATTAGTATATAGTGAAGGGGCCAGAATTCAGGAGTCAGAAGATTATTAGCGGAATAAAAAAATTTTGAATTATGGTTTTTAGCTTTAAGCTTTTAATTTAATTGAGTAGAGGCACGGCGTGCCGTGTCTTCTTGTACTGTATTACAACAGCATTTTAAATCTATAGTTTGAATATGAAAGAAGGAACAGATTTGGGGAATATTAATGACTTTGAACTAAGTCTTCATGAAAAAGCTAAAACAACCCTGGAAAAAATAGTAAATTTTATTATAGAGGATGGAGAAATACAGATAATTAACAATGAAGAGGATGACACAATTGTTTTAGGAATAAAAACCTCTAATCCCGGAGTGTTGATTGGAAGACATGGACATACCCTTGATGCCCTTCAATATATTATTAATATTATAGCTAATAAAGAAATAGAAGAAGCTGAACGAAGGAAGATAATAGTTGATATCGAAGGTTATAAGGAAAGAAGAGAAGACATTATTTCCAAATATGCTCATGAAAAAGCAGAGATAGTGAAAAAAACAGGAAAAAAGATAGCTCTTTGTTATATGAATCCGGTGGAAAGAAGAATAGTTCACCTTGTTTTACAGGAAGAACCCCTGTTGAGTACTTATAGCGAAGGAACAGAACCTTTTAGAAGAGTTATTATAGCCCCAAGAGAAAACGAAAACAATACAAATACAGAAGAATAATAAAGAATTATCAACAAGCATAAGAAGTCAGATATTATCCTCAGGATGAATATTAATCTTTTTATGTTTTTTTATTCGTAATATAAACTCGCATCTTGAATCTTGCAATTTGTATTTAATACTAACGACTATTCACTATTCACTAACGACTAGCCAAGGAGAACACTTATGAAATTTTGGGAATATGATACCATTGCTGCTATTTCTACCCCGATTGGAGAGAGCGGAATTGGCATTGTCAGAATAAGCGGCCCAAAAGCCTTAGAAATAGCCCAAGAGGTATTTAGAGATAAAAATTTAAATAAAACAAAGATTAAAAATTTCTTCAGCCATACCGTTCATTACGGATTTGTAGTTGATCCAAAACGCGGGGAGAAGATTGATGAGGTTATCTTGGTTTTAATGAAAAAACCCCAAACTTATACCCGGGAAGACATCGTAGAATTTAATTGTCATGGGGGGATACTCTCTATCAGGAAAGTTCTGGAAACAGTAATTAATTGTGGGGCAAGGATGGCAGAACCGGGAGAATTTACCAAAAGAGCCTTTTTAAACGGCAGGATTGATTTAAGCCAGGCTGAAGCAGTAATTGACCTCATCCAAGCCAAAACCGAGAGGAGTTTAAGTTATTCATTGGCCCAATTGGGCGGAAGCCTGAAGAAGAAGATTACAGATTTGAGGGATAGGTTGATAAGGATTTCCGCAGAGATTGAAGCCCCTATGGATTTTCCCGACCAGGACATTAAAGAGATATGCCCGAAAAAGGCAGAAGAAAATATAAGTTATATTTTGAAAGAGGTTAATTCTCTTATAGAGACTCTGAATTACGGGAAAATACTCAAAGAAGGGATAAACGCTCTGATAGTTGGGAAAGCTAATGTAGGGAAATCCAGCCTTTTCAATACTTTATTAAGAGAAAATCGGGCTATTGTTACCCACCTACCGGGAACAACCAGAGATACTATTGAAGAGTTAGTTAATATCAAAGGGATAGCTTTTAAAATTATAGATACAGCCGGGCTTAAAAACCCAGAAAATGTTATAGAAAAGATAAGTATTAAAAAGATGATGAAACACTTAAAAGAAGCCAGGCTAATTTTGGCTATGTTTGATGCAAGTGTTCCCTTATCTTCGGAAGACAAAGAAGTAATTAGAGAAATAAATAAAGGAAAAAATGAAAACAAAAAGGTCATAGTAATTGAAAATAAGATAGATTTAAGCGAAAAGATTGATAAAGAGAAGCTATTTAGTCTTTTAGATGTTAAAGAAAGTATAAAGATGTCTTTGAAAGAAAAAATTGGCATAGAAGAGTTAGAAGAAAAACTGGCCGGGGCGGCCATAGGGGGGTTGGTAATACCAGAAAACGGAGTGGTTATAAATAATGTTAGGCAGGCAAACCAACTAAATAGAGCAAAACAGGGGTTAGAACAGGTATTGTTAGGGTTGAAAGAAAAAATAACTTATGATTTTTTAACTATCGATTTAAAAGAGGCCCTGGATTCTCTGGGCGAAATAACCGGGGATTCTATAGGCGACGAAATAGTTAATGATATATTTTCTCGTTTTTGTATCGGAAAATAATAGATTAATTCTGTATAATACAGCAAAAAAGTTCTCTCTTAAAGAGGTAATGTTCCACGTGGAACATTTGAAAAACTAAGTGTGAATAAACTGTGGAAAACTTTAAATTGAATAAAATCAAAGCTTTTAAGTTATCCCTTCACTCAAAGCGATATCCGTATAAATAAAATAAGTTAAAAAATTACTTTGTAAAATGTTTAATTATCTTCTTTGTAGCAACGAATTACGGTTTTATAAATTTAAAAAAAGTTTTTTGATTATAGTTTTTGATATTTAAATTAGAATGGGTTTAAATCATAATATTTAATATTATTTTATGTATGTGGATAAATTGTGGAAAAGTTAATTAGTTAGCTAGTTAATAGGTTACCTGGTTAGCTAGTTAAGATAATTAGCGTACAGCATGTAGCGTATAGTTAAGAAAGAAGAAAAAAATCAGAAAACAGAAAACAGAAGACAGAAAGCAGAAGATAAGATAGTATCGAGTATATAGTAAAAATAGTCGCCCGGTATTCCGGTCTACCAGTCAATACAACAAGCAATACGATTCTACTTACTTAAGAACTGATAACTGAAAACTGATTCTTATCTAAAAACTAATAACTTGTATTTAATACTAACGACTATTTAAAGAGGTGCTTTTTTTGTTAAAAGACGATGAAAATATTTTAATAGACGGTGCCCAAAAAATGGGAATTAATCTCAATAAAGAGCAGATTAAAAAATTTTCCCAATATTTAGAATTATTAATCCAATGGAACCAAAAAATTAATCTAACTTCTTTAAAAACGCCCCAGGAAATAATTATTAAGCATTTTTTAGATTCCATTAGCTGTATAAAGGTTATTAATAAATATATTAATACAGAAGGAATAAGCGTTATTGACGTAGGAGCAGGCGCAGGTTTCCCGGGTGTGCCGATTAAAATAATATGCCCTTCTATTAGATTGTCTCTCCTGGAAGCGAGAAAGAAGAAGACCATATTTCTGGAAAAGGTAACAGAAGAAATAAATCTTCAGCAAGTTAAAATACTTAATGGTAGAGCGGAAACTTTCGGGAAAGGCGCAGATTACCGGGAGAAATATGATATAGCCCTATCCAGAGCAGTAGCTCGCTTAAACGTTCTAAGCGAATATTGCCTTCCTTTGGTGAGAGTGGGGGGATTGTTTATAGCTCAAAAAGGAAGGTCATATAAGGAAGAAACAGAGAAAAGCCTTAAGGCGGTTCAGGTTTTAGGCGGAGAGCTGACCGGAGTGGAAAATGTTCGAATTCCCTTTATAAATCAGGAAAGATATCTCTTAGTAATCAAGAAGATAAAAGATACTCCTTCGAAATACCCCAGAAAAGAAGGCCTTCCTCAAAAAATACCTTTGTATTTTTGAAATATTTTTGATAATATAAGTAATATATTATAAACAAGTAAAAACGAAAAGCGAAAACGCAAAGTTAAATTCGTATCTCAGGAAGAAAAAAGAAGTCAGGAGCCAGGAGTCAGAATTCAGGAGATAAGATAGTATTGAGTAGATAGCAAATACGTATCTCGTATCTCGGTTAGGATTGGTTAAGTGGTTAATTGGTTACCCGGTTAGCTAGTTTGAAGATTAAGATACAGATAAAACTTTGGAACAGATCCTGGGCTAAAAAAAATTACCAAATAATCCGGGGCGGATGAATCCGCCCCCTACAATAATACAATATATTCTTGTCATTACGAGGAATTTTGGCCAGCCTGCCCCATGCGAAAGCAGGGGAAGCAATCTCAATCCGGGATTGCCACACTCACTTCGTTCGCTCGCTATGACAGAAAAGATAATAAACTAACAACTAATGAATTAAAGCCTGAAAACTAAAAACCGTTAACCGAAAACTTGCATTTAATCCTAACGAACATAATCGGTCAATCGACAAATTGGCGAAGTAGTATTAACTGGTTAACTATATTCCTTGCAGACGTAAACCTGAATTAACAAACAAGCGTTCCACGTGGAACATTAATCATTGTGAACAAATGTTCTGTAATTAAAACTGTATAACCTGATACTCGTCTGAGAAATCATTTTAGGAGAATATCTATGACCAAAGTCTTGGCAATCACCAACCAAAAAGGTGGAGTAGGTAAAACCACTACCGCAGTAAATCTAAGTACTTCTATGGCCTTACATAAAAGAAAAATATTATTGATAGACATAGACCCCCAGGGGAATACCAGCACCGGCATAGGCTTGGATAAATCAAAAGTTAAAAAATGTATTTACGATGTCTTGATTAATCGAGCGCCGATAAAAGAAATCATTTTACCGACCCAGGTAAAAAATTTAGATATTTTACCTTCTACCATTCAATTAGCCGGGGCAGAAATAGAATTAGTTAATTATATCTCTCGAGAAAACAAATTAAAACATGCAATTAAACCAATTAAAAATGATTATGATTATATAATCATTGATTGCCCCCCTTCTCTGGGCCTTTTAACCTTAAACTCTCTTACAGCTGCTGATGCGGTTATTATTCCCATACAGTGTGAATATTATGCCTTAGAAGGCATTGGGCAATTATTAAATACTATAAATTTAGTCAGAGAAAACCTAAATTCATCCTTAGAGATCGAAGGGATTCTACTGACTATGTATGATAGCCGTACAAATCTTTCCCGCGATGTTGTTAGGGAAGTTAAAAAATGTTTTAAGGGAAAGATATTTAAAGCAGTTGTCCCACGAAATGTCAGAGTGAGTGAAGCCCCCAGTTACGGCAAACCGGTTGTGTTATATGATGCAAAATCCAAAGGGGCAATCGCTTATAAAAAATTAGCCCGAGAGGTGATATCAAATGATTAAAAGAGGATTGGGAAAAGGGTTAGAAGCCCTTATCCCTAAGGCTGAACACAAAGAAAAAGGATTTGTAATCGAAATGGATATAGAAAGTTTAACCCCCAACCTTTTTCAGCCTCGTAAAAATTTCGATAAAGATAAAATGGAAGAACTGAAAGGTTCAATTAAGAAACACGGAATAATCCAACCGATCGTAGTAAGGAAAATAGCTAATGGATATGAGATAGTCGTCGGAGAGCGAAGGTTAAAGGCAGCCAAAGAGATCGGGCTAAAGAAGATACCGGCAATTATTAAAAGCATTAACAATGAAAAAAGTTTAGAAATTGCCTTGGTGGAAAATATTCAAAGAGAAGATCTTAATCCTGTTGAGCAGGCCAATGCCTTTAAAAGATTGATAGATGAGTTTAAACTTACCCAACAAGAATTAGCAGAAGCAACTGGAAAGAGCAGGGCTTTGGTCACCAATACCATCAGGCTGTTAAAATTGAATCCGGAGATACAAAAAAATATTTCTGAAGGGAAAATATCTTTCGGTCATGCAAAACTATTATTAAGCATAGAAGATGAAGAAGTGCAAAGTGCGGTGTGTGAAAGAATAATCGCTAATGATTTATCAGTAAGAGATACCGAGCGCCTGATTAAAAATATCGGAAAAGTGCAAAAAAAGCAATTTCAAGTTAAAAATATTACCATTGAACACTTCCCTGAGGTAGAGGGAAAATTAAGAGATATTTTAGGGACCAAGGTAAGCATATTATATGATGGCAAGAAAGGGAAGATAAATATAGAATTTTATAACAAAGAAGATTTACGGAGAATCGCTGATCTGTTGTTAAAAGAAAGATAAATAATTAGTCGTTAGCATATAAGTAGTATCGAGTATACAGTATGATTGTAACCCAAAAAGTAAACAAAATGGTAATGTAGGGGCACGATGCATCGTGCCCACAGGAGAAATTAGGTAATAATATGGCGAGGGCACAATTCATTGTGCCCCTACAACATAATTATAAAAACTCTTATTTCCTGCGCGACACAAGATATAAGCCATTGAAAATATTTTTTGGCTTTTTGGGAAATAACCACAGTATATAGCAAAGAAAATAAAAGTTAGAATTCAGAAACCAAGATTTAAAATATTAAATAGAGGATAATTTTTTAGTGTAATTACAACAAATTTTATTAACCAAAAACTATACGCTAAACGCTGTACGCTCCACGCTAGATTTATAATAGGTAAAAAAATAGAAAGGATGGTTTAAAATGAATAAAGAAAATTTTAATAATTTAATTTTTGTTCTGTTTTTAGTTGTTGTAATTTTTATCTCTGGAATTTTTTTGGCTCTTTCTTTAAGATTATTTTCCTTAGAAAGTTTTTTCTTTAAAACAAATTATTGGATTTACTCTAATTTCTTCAACCAGATCATCT
Source organism: bacterium (assembly GCA_018894595.1). Next base: position 934 of record JAHIPN010000179.1, on the reverse strand, counting down.
TGGGTTTAGTAGGGGCTTTATTAATTTTTTTAGCTATCTACTTAATCTGGCAAAAAGCCCAAATTGATAAGGGAAATTTATCCGTAGTTCAAAAGACTTCATTTGGGGAAATTAAAATTTCTATTGGGTCTATAAAACGTTTGGCTTTAAAAGTGGTTAAAGGGATGGGAGAGATTACGGAAACCAGGCCAGAGGTTAATATTTTAAAGTCCGGGGGGATAAACATAGATCTTCATCTTTCCGTAAAGCAGGATGTAAAAATCCCTGAACTTTCGGAGAAAATTCAACGAAAGTTAAAAGAGTATCTCTTAGAAACAAGCGGGATAGAAACGAAAGAAATCAAGATACACATAGATAAAATATTTTACGAAGATAAAAAATAGTTTAAATAAGTTTTAAAAAAGAGTGGTGAACAAGAATGTCAGATAAACAGGTTATTAAAGACAATCCCCAAGAACAAGAATTGGGAAATGTAACGGTTTCCAAAGAAGTAGTAGCTGTAATTGCTGCTTTGGAAACTATAAAAACTAAGGGAGTGGTCGGTATCACCAGCGGGCATAGAGGTAAATCGCCTAATGTATTGTCCCGGAAGGACCTGGCTAAAGGGGTGGAAGTGTGGATGAAACCGGGAGAAGCGGCAATTACCATTCCTATTATTACCGCTTACGAAGTAGGAATTTTTAAAGTAGCTGAAGAGGTACAGCATAAAGTGAAAAACGCTATCTGTTCCATGACCGACTTAAAAGTTCTTAAGGTTGATGTTAATGTTCAGGGGATTAAATTTAAAGAGGAGAAAAAGAAAATAAAGAAAGAAACGCAGAAAGAATAAATTGGTGAGATTAAAGTGACAGAAATTATAAAATTATTAGTAGTAATCGCAGTAATCATTTTCTTAATAAGAAAGAAATGGAATTTAGGATATATTATACTGCTG
>JAHIPN010000178.1 GCA_018894595.1 bacterium | reverse complement strand
TGTTTTGACCAAAATGTACCTGAGGAATTAAATAGAAGAATAGTAGATCATATAAGTGATATTAATCTTCCCTATACTGAACATAGCAGACGATATTTGTTAAGCGAAGGAATTAAAAAAGAGTATATTTTTGTAACTGGGTCCCCCATGCCGGAAGTATTAAATAATTATATGGACCGAATCGATGAAAGTAAAATATTAACTACGCTCAAATTGGAGAAAGGTAAATATATTTTAGTAAGTGCCCACCGAGAAGAAAATCTTGATATTGAAGAAAATTTTTTAAATTTAGTTGATTCGTTAAATTCTGTTGCAGAAGAATTTAAATTACCTATAATATATTCCACCCATCCCAGGAGTTGGAAAAAGATAGAAGAAAAAAAGATAAAATTTAATCCTCTAATTAGGAAATTAAAACCTTTTGGATTTATAGATTATAATAAACTTCAACAAAATGCTTTTTGCGTATTATCAGATAGCGGAACATTAAGTGAAGAATCAGCAATCTTAAATTTTCCAGCTGTGTTAATTAGAACCAGCACAGAAAGACCAGAAGCATTGGATAAGGGTTCGATTATAATTGGGGGAATTAAATCTAAGGATGTTATTCAATCTATTTACAGTTCGGTAGAAATGTTTAAGGCAATGGATAATAAAAATATTTTGCCGGTGGATTATCAGGATACAAATACATCGATGAAAGTGATAAAAATTATCCAAAGTTACACTAAAATAATTAATAGGAATATTTGGCGCAAAAATTAATACAAGGTACAAAGGTACAAAAGAAAGAGTAAAATGAATATTTTGATATTAACACAAATTTATTTTCCAGAACCTCATGGTAAAATGATGCATATTCTTTCAACAGGTCTTATTAAACGTGGCCATAAAGTGACTGTCATTACTAGTTTTCCAAATTATCCGTTAGGAAAAACTTATCCATCTTACCATCAAAAAATATGGCAGCATGAAAAAATCAATGGCGTACATGTGATACGGTTACCAATTTATCCTGATAGAAGTCATTCGGCATTTCGGAGAATACTAAATTATGCTAGTTTTTCCGCTATAACTTCAATATTAGGTCCTTTTTTGTGTGGAAAAATTGATATAATATTGGTATATAGTCCTCCAATAACTCTTGGAATTCCAGTATGCATTATTAGCTTGTTTCGAGGTGTGCCATTTATCTTTGAAATTCAAGACATGTGGCCAGAAACATTAGAGGCAACAGGATTCGTTTCTAATAAAGTAGTATTAAAAGCAATTGCGAAATTTGCATTATTTATCTATTTACGAGCATCTGCTATTACTGTTATTTCTCCCGGGTTTAAAAAAAATTTAAAAGATAAAGGGGTATTAAGTGAGAAGATAAACGTGATTTATAATTGGGCGTATGAAGGAAATTTTCAACTCACCAAACAGAACTCTAATCTTGCAAGAAAATTACACTTAGATGGTCATTTTAATATTCTTTATGCTGGTAATATAGGACCCGCACAAGGACTTCACAATATAATTGAGGCTGCATCGTTAGTGACTAATATAAAAAATGTACAATTTGTATTAATGGGTAGTGGGATAGAGCGAGAAAGATTAGAAAAAATGGTGATTGAAAGAAAAATGAAAAATATATTATTTCTACCACGCCAGCCAATAGAGACAATGAAATATATTTATCCATTAGTTGATGTTTTAATGATTCATCTTACGGACGATCCCTTATTTGAAATAACCATACCTGGTAAAACACAATCCTATTTATTATCTGGGCGTCCAGTAATTGTATCAGTAAATAAAGATGCAGCGGATTTAATAATTAAGGCAGGTGCAGGTTTGGCTGTTCGAGCTATGGATCCAATTGACCTTGCTTGTGCCGTTAGAAAACTATACTATATGTCTCCACAAGAAAGAGAAATTATGGGTTTATCTGGTAGAGCTTATTATTTTCAGAATTTATCACCAGAGGTTCAAATATATAAGTACGAGCAACTTTTTTACAAAATTGTATCAAAAAATAAAAGAAAAAAATAATTTAAATAATAAATATAGAGATCTCTAAAGAGGTAGAACAAAGTTTTAATTTTAATAGCTATTTTAAGTAAAATGGATTCTGAGGGGCCGGATTTCATCGACAGGTAAGGATTGGCAAAGATGAAAAACCTTTTAAAATATTTAAATTTTAACGATGGTTAATAATATTTTGATAAGAACGGAGCAACTTCTACGAAAGAAGATGTTATACGCACCACCAAGATGGGGAAATTTATTAGAGATATAATCTTGATGAATTAGCAAAATTTATTAATGTTATAAAGGGAGAAATGAGTATTGTTGAACTCATACCTGAAATTCCCTGACCCTGGGTGAAGCAATGGTAAAAAACAGTATCTATACGTCGCAGTGTGGTGCAGAGATCATAGTATAGACATTTCGCCGGAAGAACGCTTTGAGATGGATGGGGTTAAAAGGAAGAAGATATGTTGAAAAACACTACAATATTCCAGTATTTACTAATAAATTAGAGGAGGTCATCCATGAAACAACAAATTAAAAAAATACTCTACTTTCTAAAAAAAGTTTTACCTGAATCTTTCTATAGAATTTTTTATGAAGTTAGCTTTAGATTGTATAAATTATTGCTTAGGTCTTGGTATTTTCGATTTATTATTTATTACAAGATTAAAGAAGATAATAAAAATTTAAAAAAGACGAAGATGATTCATAAGGTAGTGCCTTATTCTCTTGTTGGCCTGGCAGGATTATCTCAAACTTATGATTTAGTGGCTGAAATAATTAATAATAATCTTAGAGGAGATATTGTTGAATGCGGTGTAGCTCAAGGAGGTTGCTCAGCATTAATGGCTTTGAAAGCTTTTGAAAATAATCGAAAAGACCGGAATATATGGTTTTTTGATTCATTTGAAGGTTTGCCTGAGCCAAGCGCTAGAGATTTTAAAAATGGGAATAGACAAAAAAAACATAAAGATGATAAAAGGATGGTTCCAAAATACTTTGCCAGAATATAAAAATAAAATTGGTAAAATTTCTTTGTTACGAATTGATGCTGATTGGTATGAATCTACAAAATGTTGTTTAGAAAATCTATACGATAATGTAATTGACGAAGGTTTCGTTGTCATCGATGATTACGGAACCTGTTTTGGTGCCAAAAAAGCCTTAGATGAATTTTTAGAGAAAAAAAACTATCTCCGAGATTAATTCATGATGGTCGAGGTGGTTGTTATTTTAAGAAGATTTCCTAAATTATCTTAAAACGACTATTCAATATACACAACTCATAAAATTTGCTGCGGCGAAGCTGTTTGTATTTTTGAGAAAGGAAATTGATATCGAATGTTAAAGAGGCTTTTTGATATTATCGTTTGTTTTATCTCTCTACCTTTTTTACTTCCCTTTTTTATTATTTTCGCTATAATCATAAAATTAAGTTCCCCAGGACCTGTTTTTTATCGCGGATTGCGTACAGGCTTGCATGGAAGGACTTTTAGAATTTTTAAGTTTCGGACAATGGTAATTAATGCGGAAAAAATAGGTGGAGGAACAACTGCTTTGAATGATTTTCGCATTTTTAAATTTGGTAAGTTTCTACGTCGATATAAACTAGATGAATTACCACAGATTATTAATGTTATAAAAGGGGATATGAGCATAGTGGGTCCAAGGCCAGAACTCCCTCAGTATACAAATCAATTTAAAGGAGAAGAAATACTCATTTTGAGTGTGCGACCTGGAATGACTGATTATAGTTCGGTAAAATATTTTTCTCTTCAAGAAATAGTTGGTTCCAAAAATGCTGATCAGGTTTTTGAAGAAAACATCCTAAAAGAAAAAAATAAATTACGTATAAAATATGTAAAAGAGCAAAATTTTTTCCAAGATATTAAACTTATTTTTCAGAGTTTTATTTGTATTTTTAGGAGAATATTTAATGACAAATGATATCGAGTGTATTTATATACCGGCGCTTAAAAAAATGGTGTCAAGGCTTGGGTTTGGCTGTTGCCCTATGGGTGGACATGGTTGGGGCATTACAGATGAAAAAGAGTTGATTAAAACAGTTCATACAGCTTTGGATTATGGTATTAACTTTTTTGATACTGCAGATATCTATGGAATTGGCGTTTCTGAAAAAGTTTTAGGTAGAGCGTTAAAGGAAAAACGTGATAAAGTGGTTATTGCAACAAAATTTGGTGTACGTAGAGAGCATGATAAAACATTTTACGATAACTCATTAAAGTGGATAAAGCAAGCGATTGATTTAAGTCTCTTCCGATTGCAAACTGATTATATCGATTTATATCAAATTCATTATTGGGATAAAAAAACACCCATTGAAGAAATTTTCAATAATTTAAGTGATCTTCAAAAACAAGGAAAAATATTAGCTTTTGGCGTTACAAATATTGATTTGGTGGATAAAGGTTTTTTCCACCCGATTGATAAATTGGCTTCCTTCAGTTTTGAATATAGCTTGTCGAAGCGTATTCACGAATCTCAGATTTATACGATGCATGAGAAGTTAGAGATTTGTTTCCTGTCATGGGGGAGTTTAGGACAGGGAATTTTGAGCGGAAAATACAATCAGAACAGCAAGTTTGCTGAAAATGATCGTAGACATCATGAGGTCTATTGCAACTTTTATGGTGAAAAATTAGAACAAAACTTGCGTATTTTGAATTATATTAAGACTATATTGCCGTATTATGAGAATAAAACAATAGTCCAAATAGCAATTCGTTGGATACTTGATAAAATTCCATTTTCGATTGCATTAACCGGGATTAAACGAAAAGAACAGTTAATAGAGAATATTAGCGCACTAAACTGGCGGCTTAATAAGGAGCATATTGCAAAGTTGTGCGAATTATCTGATTCTACCAGAGGAGTTGGCGAAAACGATTCATAGAGTGTGTGGTATTATATGAGTGTTTACGCCGTAGACTTATAGTTGACAACTGCAAAGTATGACAAAATATTTTTTATTGAAAGAGTTAAAGAAAAAAGGGATTGAATTTATGGATACAGAAAAACTGGTACTAAAGATCCGCAGGCATGCTGTAATATAGGACAATTACTATTAATTCTATCTCTAAAACATATTCTGTTACTGGTTGGCGGGTAGGTTGGGCTATTGCAGATAAACCAATAACTGAGCGTATTCGGAAAGTGCACGATTTTCTTACGGTAGGAGCACCAACTCCTTTTCAACATGCAGCTGTGGTAGCTTTATCTTTTGACGAGGAATATTATGTTAATTTACAAAAACATTATGCCAAAGCACGAAAATTATTATATGATATTTTAGATAAGACAGGTTTTAAACCTTATTTACCCAAAGGGTCTTATTATATAATTACAGAAGTAGATGATTTGATGAATAGAATGAAAATAGATGATGATTTTACTTTTAGTCGAAAACTTATTGAAGCTACCGGTGTAGCGACAGTACCCGGTTCTTCTTTTTACTCTAATCCTGAAAAAGGAAGGACACAGGTGAGATTTTGTTTCTGTAAAAAATGGGATACTTTATATGCAGTGGAAAAAGCTTTTAAAAAGCAAGATTTATTTAAGTAAGGGGTATATTAATGAATACTTATAACTTAGCTTTGAATATTAGGAAAAATGTTGTAAGAATGACTCATTTGGCAAAGAGTTCCCATATTGGTTCGATGCTATCAATTGCAGATATAATTGCGGTTTTATACGGAAAAGTATTAAATAAAAATGTTAATGATCCACAATGGTCTTGCCGTGATCGTTTTATATTGAGTAAAGGACATGCAGGAGCAGCGGTATATGCTGTACTTGCAGAAGTAGGATACTTTCCTATTGAGAAGCTGAATCAGTATTATTCAAACGGAAGTATATTTTGTGGTCATATTTCTCATAAGGTACCAGGAGTAGAAGTATCTTCTGGTTCTTTAGGCCATGGTTTATCGATGGGAGTAGGAATGGCTTTAGTAGCGAAAAAGGATTTTAAAAAACATCGTGTATTTGTTTTGCTTAGCGATGGAGAATGTGATGAAGGTTCGGTCTGGGAGGCTGTTTTGTTCGCTGCGCATCACAAATTATCCAATTTAATAGCAATAATTGATTATAATAAAATTCAAAGCTTAGCTCCCACCAAAGATACTATTCAGTTAGAACCTTTTAGAGACAAATGGATATCTTTCGGATGGGGCGTTAAAGAAGTAGATGGTCATAATCATAAAGAATTAACGGAAGCAATGAATTTTAATTCTTCTAATAAAAATTTACCAACCTGTATAATTGCTCATACCATAAAGGGTAAAGGTGTATCTTTTATGGAAAATAAAGTATTATGGCATTACAGATTTCCTCACGAAGAAGAATATGTACAAGCTATGAAAGAATTGGAGGAAAATGTAGATGAGAGATAGTTTTATCGAGGAATTGACTAAAATTGCCAAAGAGGATAAAAATGTGATTTTATTAACAGGTGATCTTGGTTTTGGTGTGCTTGATAATTTTGTAAAAGAATTGCCTGAGCAATTTATTAATATAGGTGTTGCCGAACAAAATATGACTGGAATAGCAGTAGGGATGGCTTTAGAAGGAAAGATTGTTTTTACTTATTCTATTTGCAATTTTCCTACCTTGAGATGTTTGGAACAGATTAGAAATGATGCCTGTTATCATCAGGCTAATGTGAAAATTGTTGCTATAGGTGGAGGATTTTGTTATGGTTCTTTAGGTATTAGTCACCATGCAACTGAAGATTTATCTATAATGAGAGCCTTGCCAGATATTACAGTAGTTGCACCTGGCGATATTGTGGAAGTTGCTGATGCTACTCGAGCGATATACAATACTTCGGGAGTTTGTTATTTGCGGCTTGGACGAGGAGGAGGGAAGAGAATTCATGAAGGGGATATTAATTTTAAAGTAGGAAAGGCTATTCAACTTTTTAATGGTGATGATGTTACTTTAATTTCAACAGGTGGTATTTTGGATAACGCGTTTAAGGCTGGAAAAATGTTGAATGAGATGAGATTAAGCGTTGGACTTTATAGTATGCATACTTTAAAGCCTTTTGATAGAGAGATGGTAGAAGATATTGCGAAGAAGGTTAAATTAATAGTGACTATTGAAGAACATACTGTTATCGGGGGTTTAGGAGGTGCTGTTTCTGAAATATTAGCTCAGATGCCCCAGCCAAGAGCAAGGCTACAAATGGTAGGATTGCCAGGATGTTTTTCAAGTGTTGTAGGAGATCAAGAATATCTTAGGAAAGTGTATGGGATGTCTGTTGAATCAATAGTAGAGAAGGTTAGAGAAGCGTTTAATAAGTAGAGCGGGCGTGTGTTTTGTTGGTCGAACATTCGGACCATCTATGAGTATCCTGGTGGGTAAGGAATGAGATGAGGTACAATAATAGTGTGGGATTTTTTATTTTTTCGTAAAGTTATAGAGCAGATAATAATTTCTCCCGGGTTTTTCTTGCTTTTAATTTTATTAGTATATATTTTATCAGTTTCCAAAAAGAAAAAGATGGCTCACCTATTAATATTTTTCTTTTTTATTTCCTTTTATCTTTTAAGCACTTGGCCCGGAGAATATCTCTTAGTTAGAACCCTGGAGGATGATTACTCTCCCTATTCTTATGAACAATTAAGTAAAGAGGAGATAGAAGATACAGTAATAGTGATTCTATCGGGAGGTATGGTCCTGGGTTCTCCGGTAGCAGGCGATGATGGAGCAGAAATCGGAGAAACTACTCTGGCTAGACTTTATGGGGGATATAAAATTTATCAAAAATTAGATTGTGATATTTGCCTAAGTGGAGGTAGCGGCTCAGGTAGGAGTAATGAATTACCTATTGCCAAGGTGATGCAAGATGTGCTTCTTTCCTGGGGAATAGATAAAGAAAAAATAATAATTGAAGATTTGTCTAAAACTACTTTGGAAAGTGCGAAATATTCTTTAAAGAAATTAGAAGAAGAAGGTTATCAGAGAATTATTTTAGTTACCAGTGCCCTACATATGAGGCGTTCAGTAAAATGTTTTGAGAGGGGAGAGATTAAAATAATTCCTGCCCCAGTTAATTATATTTTAGGAAAAGAACCTTTGAATATTTTAGATTTTTTACCTAACGCAGGGGCATTAAGTAATAATTTCTACGCCATACATGAATGGATAGGTTTGGTCTATTATGGTTTAGGTTTTAGGTGAAGGTAAAATGCATATTAGCGTACAGCGTTGAGCGTATAGGTGTGGGGAACAATTGTAAGGATAAGAAAGGGTTTTTCGTTATTCGTTTTTCGTTTTTGGTTTAAGAAAATATAGATGTGGGTTGTAAGTGCGGGTTGGCTGATAGTTATAGTACGGGAAACAAGTGTGGGAAGGAAATAGTTTACCAGTCTTCCAGTCGGGGGAAATATAAAAGAAGGTTAAAAGATGTAAAAATAGTATTGATATAGATAGGAATGACGCTGCATAAATAAGATTTAGCAGAGCAAGCAGAAAAGGGATAAGAATGACAAGGGATAAAGTGAGAATGAAACGATATAATAAATATACCGGCAAGAAGATATTACCTCTTTTGGTCATACTTCTTGCTTTTTTTATTTTTTTAAGCATATTTATTGTGCCTAATTTAGGTCAATGGTTGGTAGTTATGGATGAATTGCAGGAAAGTGATATGATTATAGTTCTCATGGGAAGTGTGTATGATAGAATCCTTGAAGCAGCAGATTTATATGATGAGGGATATTCTGATAGAATCGTTCTGATTAACAGTTTCATTACCGCAAAAGATATCATTATAAACAGAGGAATAAAAGCTTATGGAGATACTATGTTAAGCAAAATGGCTGCAATAGATTTAGGAATTCCGGAGGAAGATGTATTAATCCTCGAAGGTAATTCCAGAAGTACGCAGGATGAAGCCCTGACCCTT
>JAHIPN010000177.1 GCA_018894595.1 bacterium | reverse complement strand
TCATTTAATTTTCCCTTGTTTTTTATCTTTTTAAATATTGTCTGAAATTTATTAGTAAGGTCGGCAAACATAAAAAAAATAACTCCTCTTAACTTCAGTTTATCTAATAATTTTCAATTCCGCCAAAATTCCTTTATAAGTATATAGAAAATTACCTTTAGTGTCAATCAAGAAGAGCTTCAACAAATTTATCAGCTTTGAAATCATATAAATTATTTAATTTTTCTCCACAGCTAATTAATTTAACCGGTATATTTAACTCTTTTTTTATAGCAATTACTATTCCCCCCTTGGCTGTCCCATCCATTTTAGTAAGGGCAATTCCAGTAACTCCTAAAGATTTGTTAAAAGATTTTGCTTGAGCTATAGCATTCTGGCCCATCGTAGCATCAATGGTTTGCAATATCTCCAATGAGCAATCATTAGCCTCTTTTTGGATTACCCTTTTTATCTTTTCCAATTCATTCATTAAGTTTGTTTCAGTATGAAGTCTTCCGGCAGTATCGATAATAACTATATTCTTTTCCCGGGCTCGAGCTGCACTGATCCCATCATATACGACCGAAGCCGGGTCAGCACCTTCTTTGGTATTTATCATCTCTACTCCTACCTTATCAGCTAAAATCTTAAGCTGCTGTATTGCTGCTGCCCTAAAGGTATCGGCGGGAATCATTATTATATCTTTATTTATATTTTTTAAGCGATAAGCAATCTTACCCGCTACCGAGGTTTTTCCTGAACCATTCACCCCTACCAGCATTATTAGATTTAATCTATCTTCATTAATTTTAATATCAGGTGCAGTTAAATTTAAAATATCTATCAGGACAACCTTTAATTTTTCTTTAAAAAATCTAAAGTTATCTTCCTTATATTCTCTAAAATTAATCTGCTGAAATTCATTCATTATCTCTGCAGTAGCTGAGGTTCCTAAGTCAGATAATATTAACAACTCTTCTAATTTTTCTAAAAAATCTGATTTATCTTTAGAATTACTGAATAAAAACCCTAATTTATTGGCAAATTCTATCCTTGTTTTATATAGCCCTTCTTTAAATTGGAAAAATATATTTCTTATATTCATAGTTTTTATTATCCACCTTGACTTATTTTTCAAATCTTACCGAAACTAATTTTGAGATACCTGATTCTTCCATGGTTATACCATATAATGTATCTGCTGCTTCCATCGTTATTTTTTGATGGGTAATAAGAATCAATTGTGACTGATTTAAATCTTCCCCCTTTAATATGTGGGTAAGTTTTTCAGCATTTACTTCATCCAAAGATGTATCTATTTCATCAAAAAGACAGAAAGGGCTGGGATTTGCTTTCCACAAGGCCAGTAAAAGTGCTATAGCGGTTAAGGCTTTTTCACCGGAGGATAACAATTCAATGTTTTGTGTTTTCTTTCCCGGAGGGCGGGCAATTATATCTATTCCGGAGTTTAATATATCCTCTTCAGATTCAATAATTAATCTCCCTTCCCCACCGGAAAATATTTTTTTAAATATATCATTAAAGTAGGTTTTTACCTGATTAAATGTTTTTTTAAATCTTTCTGTGGCAATTTGGTCAATTTCTGAAATTGTTATTTCCAGATATTTTTTTGCCTTACATATCTCATCGTATTTTTCACATAGAGAATTACAGCGCTGTAACTGATGGTTGTATCTATTTTCGGCCTCAAAGTTTATCTGTCCCATTTTTAATATATTGTCTCTTAAAATATCTATCCTTTGGTTAGCTTCCTTCTGTGAATCTGATACGTTTTTGTATAATTCTAATTTTTCCAGTGATAAATTATAATTTTTATTTACTTCATCCTCCAGGTTAACGTATTTTTCCTGATACTGAACCTCTAACATTTCTTCTCTATGTTGTTTGTCTTTGATTGATTCGTACGTTTTTTGTTGGTTTATCTTATCCTGTTGTAAATTTTTTAATAGATTAGATTTTCTTTGCAGAATTTTTTCTATCTCTTCTGCTTTCTTGAAAACAGAAGGATTCTCTTTGCCCAGCCTGTTTATTTGAATTTTATACTCTTTTGTTTTTTCTAATATATCGGCAATTTTTTCATTATATTCTTTTATAGAACTTCTTTTTTCGTTTAAATTGAGTGAATGCTCATCCTTATATTGAGAAATATTTTCGGCTTTCTCTTTTATGTTTATCAGTTTTTCTTTATTTATTAAAATACTATTTTTTAAATCATTTATATTTCTGGAAAGATTGTTTATACGGTTGTTTCCTCTTGTAACAATTTGATTAATTGTTTTATTAGAATGACTAATATTTTTGCTATATTCATAAAGAGTGTTATAATTTTTTTCCAAGATACCTAATTTCCCATAAATATTTTTTCTCTCCTCCAAAATACTATTTTCTTCAATTAAAAGATCTTTTAGGCTATCTTTTAGCTCATTAACAGAAATTGTTGCCTTGTTCAAATTATTTATATTGTCCGTTACGTTTTTTTCGTTCTCTCGCAATAATCTTTTTATATCCTGGTTTTCTTTCCACAGGGAATTATAAAGATGGTCATTTTTTTCTATGAAATTATCGTTTCTTTCAATTTTAATTTTTAAAGCTTTTATTTCTTCTTCTAATTTTTCAATCTCTTTTTCTACATAATAAAAACTCTCTTGAGAATTCTCTGAATTTGTTGAGGTTGAATAAATA
>JAHIPN010000176.1 GCA_018894595.1 bacterium | reverse complement strand
TTCAGCTAATTTATTTGGAATCATAGGTTTGATGGCAAGCGTCCTATTCCATATACGGCTATGATGGGCACATAAGTTCCTAATATATACCAGGGTGTGAATCCATGAAGAAAGTATCTTTTCGTCAATTCCAAAGCAATCTTTTGAAATATTATTACTGTCTGTTCTCTCTAACCCCCTGAATAAAAAAGATAGTTGGCCAAAGGACATTATTTCAATGGCTATCCAAAGGGGAAGAATATTTTCTTCATCATATTCTTTGAAAAATTCTTTGGTAAAATCTTCATGAGATTTTTGTATGCTTTCCTCTAATTTAGTATACCAATCAAAATGCTTGAAACCTTTAGAGAAACATTGAGGATCGGAATAGGCAAACGGTCCATATTTATGGGATAAATAATAAGCCATTTTAGTACGCAAGGTAACCTCAATTATTTCTAATGCCCCAAAAATTAAAGCTCTTATTTTTTTGTCAAACCCATATAACTTAAATATTTTTTCAATAGAAGTTTCCGGTTTGAATAAATTTCTGTTTATTTGAAAAGGAACATAATAAGAACTTAATCGATAATAATTAATTCGGCTTATATTCTGCAAGGCTTTTTCGGAGTCGTTTATAATTAAACCTCGGCTTTTTAGTAGATCAATCTGTTCTTGAAATGTTGTAGGGGGTTTGGCAAATTTCATACTTAAACCTCTTAATAAAAAGAAAAAACCCGCCAGGGTGCGCATTGTTAAGAGGCGTAGCGGGTGTGTTACATGTATTATACATTAAAGGCAAATAGGTGTCAATTATTTCTTTGGTTCGTTTTGATTTATTCAAATTAAAAATAAAAACATTATTATTTTCCCTTATTAATAAATATTGTTTTTATACACCTTAATAGTATTCTTTACTTGCAGCTTGTGCCCTCGATCCTTCTGGACTCAATTCACTCTTTTATTATTTCTCTCCTCTTTTCTTCTTAGAAAATGGTGGTTGGTCATTATTAGTTTGCTCAACCAAAATAACATCTTTCATTAAACCATTAATCAGTTTTCGATACTTATCGGATGTATCGAAGTAATATTTTACTATAAGTGTGTTATAAAGAATATTGCCTTGGCCTTTACACAACTGGTCTGTTATACTTCTAGAGAATGATAAAATACAGTCTGGATCTAAGTCTTTTACTGCATTTAAATAATAAGTATATCTTGAAGATAATAAATCTTCAAAATCATCATTAACATTGAAAATATTATATTCAATTAAACTATCCGCACACAAACGAGTAAAGGCCCTCACAATGTTATTTCCAGTTTGATTTCCTTTGAAATATCTTAATATTTGTTGTCTTAGTAAAAACATTTCAAAAACAATCCATTCCTTTAGTATAATTTTTTTATCTTTTTTAACACCTAAGTTAAATTTCCAATTTACCTTGGTAAATTCCCAAGATTTATCATTTTCCTCAACTGTTTTAATGTATTCATTAATAAGTGGTACAATGTTACTTTTTTGAAAACTTAGGGCTAAATTATTACCGAATTGCTCAGGTGTCATATTTAAGCTTGCCATAACATATTTACCCTCATTTTCTAAAACTTACACGTGGAAAACGGGACCTGTTGTCCCAATTTTCTTAATTATACTGTTAGTAGAACCGTCCATCTGACATTATTAACTAGAATTGAAAGCTATTGTTATTTTTTAACGAATATTTTCATATAGTTTGTAGATATTTCTTCCAATATCATCTTATTGCATATTCGTAAATAAAAATAGATCTCAAGAAGGTAAAATACTTTATCACTCCAATTCTTTTTCTGATCCTTGAGTGCATTTTGGTCTAGGAAACTTTCAAGCTTTCTGAACTCCTCAGTTTCTTGAAGATTATATTTTTTTAGATCTCTCAATGTCAGTTTAATTTGGTAAGGTAAAGTTTTCTCGTAAAGATCATACATTTTTATTATATTATTTAATAACTCATCATTTTCAGTCAAGGTCGAGGTCATACCTAAAAGAATCCCCATATCTTTATTAATGCTGTTATAAGCTTCGTTGAGTTCCTTTTCGCGATTTTGGTAATAACCAAAGTTTTTCGGAAGCAGAGTAAGCGTGTGTTTTTTCTAACTCTCTGAGTTTTACTTCAATCTGTGATTTTCCCACTTTATACCCAACTAGTGCAGTAATAATAGCAGGACCTAAAATTTTAGCAATCTCTACTATACCTTCTGTTATTGTCTTAACACCTTCTATATCCATATTCACTCCTTAACATAACATTAATGATAAGCAACTCAAATAAAAAGCACAGAGGAAAAGCTTCTTGGATCAAATCTTTATTATTGACAAATTATATTAGTTAAATTATAGAGTAGATCTATAATTTAAGAAACTACCTATCCGAAGACAATCATTTATTTAAGAAATGTAGGAGTTTAATTGAGTAACTAATCCCTTAAAAAATTAGAAAAAGTTACCGAATTATTGACTTAGTACGCCTTCCCTATTTAAGAAAATGGGATGTGTCCCTGTTTATTTTATATCTATAGAATAATCTGAAAGATGAGGATAGTCAAATAACTTTCCTTTTCCGGGTCGAAAAATGGGTGTCTGCCCTATTATTATTAAGCC
>JAHIPN010000175.1 GCA_018894595.1 bacterium | reverse complement strand
TTCCTTCTATAATCAGCCAATCATTCCATTACCCAATCTACTGATAAATCAATCTACCAATTAATTAATTTATCGATTAGAGTTATTCCTTGGGCGTATAGTAATATGCCCCTGCTGCTTCTATCGGGAATCCATTGTTTATAATTTTTGAGATGGAGTTATTTATATTTTAGATTTTATGATATAATTAATATAAATGATTTTGAGACTATTGATTAAATAAAGGAGGGGAGAAGAATGCCCTTAATTTTAACTATTCCCGATGAGCTTATTGAGGCTATAAAATTACCCAAAGGACGCTTAGAAAGTGAATTGAAGAAGGAATTTGCTTTTTTCTTGTATAAAAAGGGAATGGCTACTATGGGAGTAGCGAGAAGATTAGCAGGAATAAGCAAGTGGGAGTTTATAGATAGTTTGGGAGAAAGAAAGATAGAGAGACATTATTCAAAAAAAGAGCTTGAAGAAGACCAAAATTATGCAAAAGGTCATTAGTAATTCATCACCTCTTATCCATTTATCTAAGATTGGCTATCTTGGATTGTTAAAAGATTATTTTCAGAGAATTGTAGTTCCCGAAGCTGTTTACAAAGAATGTATGGTGGAAGGAAAGAATAGAGAAGAGGTAAAATTTTTAAAAGAAGCCAACTGGATTGAAGTAAAGCAGACAAAAGATAAAAACTTGATTAAACTTTTGGAAAGCCATTTAGACTACGGAGAATCTGAAGCTATAGCTTTAGCTTTGGAAATAGATGCCGATCTAATTTTATTGGATGATTTGGATGCGAGAGAAACTGCGAGAATTTACGATCTTCAAATAACGGGAACAATAGGAATTCTATTGCGAGCTAAATTTGAGGGGAAAATTGTCTCCTTGAAAGATACACTCAGGAAATTAATGAAAACAGGTTTTTGGATAAATAAAAAGTTAATACAAGAATTATTAAAATTTGCCGGAGAAATTTAAATAAACAACCCACCTTCAAAGAAGGTGTTTTTTTAAGGTAAAATAAACCCTTATAAGAAGTTTCATACCTGGTACCAAATTTTACATTATTATATACAAACCTACAATACGAGAAAAAAGGGGACTGCTTGGGTTATATAAAAGTTGTCTGTCCTCTTTTATGCTTCCCCTTTTTTGCTTTAACGGGGGGAACCTAACTCTACTTTTATTTGTAAATGTCAAGCACTTTTCCCATCCCTTCGGTAAGTACATTTCCAAAAATGCAAAATACAAAGAAAGATGCATATTAGCGGATAGCGTTTAGCGGATAGGTTCGGGGAACAATTGTAAGGATGAGAAAAGGTTTTTCGTTATTCGTTTTTAGTAGAGGAAAATCAGTTTACGGTTTACGGTTTTCAGTTTATAGTTTAGGGAAAAGGAAAGACGGGTCTGAGCAAGAAAAAAGGATAGAGAAAAAAATGGGAATGAAAGAATATAATAAATTTAGCGGCAAGAAGATATTGCCTGTTTTGGTTATACTTCTTGTTTTTTTTATTTTAGCAGGCATATTTATTGTGCCTAATTTAGGCCAATGGTTGGTAGCTGAGGATGAATTGCAGGAAAGTGATATGATTGTGGTCCTCATGGGAAGCGTGTATGATAGAATCCTTGAAGTAGCAGATTTATATGATGAGGGATATTCTGATAGAATCGTTCTGATTAATAGTTATATAGCAGCAAAAGATATCATTGTAAGCAAAGGAATAAAAGTTTTTGGGGACACACTATTAAGCAAGATGGCTGTAATAGATTTAGGAATCCCGGAGGAAGATGTAATAGTTCTTGATGGAAATTCCAGAAGTACGCAGGATGAAGCCCTGACCATCAGGGAGTATATTAGGAATAATAGAGAAATAGAATCAATCATATTAGTTACTTCAAAATTTCATTCAGGGAGAGCAAAGAAGATATTTAAAAAAGCTTTAAGTGTTTTGGACAGAGAGATAGACATCTATTCTAGCCCCAGTAAATATGATTCTTCTAATGTTAATCAATGGTGGAGGAATCGGGAAGATTTTCAGTGGGTGGTTTTTGAGTATTTAAAGCTGGCTAATTTTTATTTTCGGGAGCAATTTTTGCTGAAATAAAAGACAAGTTGCAAGGTGCAAGATATAAAGATGGTTTTTAGTTTTTGGTTTTTAGACGAGATTGCTTCAGTCGTTTCACTCCATCGCAATGACAGAAAAAGAGAGTGGGAATGACGGAGAAAAGGGATAGGAATGACAAAGAGGAATGTGGGAATGACACAAAAGAGTTCTTTCTGAACTTCGGAGAAGCGCAGGGAATAGTATTCACGGTTTTGTTGATTAAGAGTGGTGAAAAAATAATACCTAAGACTGGGTAAAATTGAGGGTATTTTATTTTTTTAAGGTATGTTATAATAAAAATAAAAGAAAATAGATATATAAATCCTGTATAGTAGATAACTTACTACAACTATATAGGATTAAGTAAAAGGATTAAACTGGTTTAAAATTTTAGGAAGAATAAAATTTAAAATAAGATGGGCGAAAGAATTTAAAAAATTGAAAAACAATATGTAATAAATAAAAAAGGTGATAGATAACTGAGAGAAGGTGAGTATATTATGAGAACTACAAAAGAAAATCTGCGGGTATTAATCGATAAGATTTCTGAGAATGAGGCAAAAGAGGTATTAGATTTTGTAGGTTATTTAAATATGAAAAGAAGAAGAGAAAAGTTTAAAGATTTAGAATTAGCCAGTGAAACAAGCTTAAAATTTTGGAATAATGATATAGATGATAAGGTATGGAATTTGGAAGGGTCAAAGATGAAATAATAACGAAAGTAAATATAGAAATTGGAAAATTAATTAGTTTAGCAGGAGCCCCTCATTTTTAATATTTAGCATTAAACCTCTGGGAGAAATAAAAGGGGACAGGCAACTTTTTTGTTACAAAAAGTAGCCAGTCCCCTTTTTTGCTTTAACGGGGCGAGCCCAGCTCTACCTTCATCCCAGAGAGTTCTTTTTGAACTTCTGAACCTTCAGAGAAAATGACTTTTACTAAGACTACATCTCCTTGCTTATATTTCATCGTAAATACTGTCCTTTTTGTTGTTCCAAACTTCTTTTAAG
>JAHIPN010000174.1 GCA_018894595.1 bacterium | reverse complement strand
TCCTGGCTTAATTTATCAAAGTTTTTAGATTCCGACTCTTCTTGCTGAAATGCCTGAATAATCTTTATCCCGGATACCATTTCCCGCACTTTTTCAGTCAACAGGGAAAATGATTCCTGGACACTTTTAAATTTTTTAAACAATATTCGCATAAAAAACAAAGATATAAGTGCAATTATAGGTAGGGGAATCAGGGCATAAAAAGTGAGTTTTGCATTAAGAGTTAACATAAATATAAGGGTGGCTGAAAAAAGAAAGACGGCGTCAAAGCCAGCAATAACTCCGAAGGCACAAGCCCTTCTTACTGCAGTCATATCATTGGTCATATGGGCCATAATATCTCCGATCTTCGTTCTGGTAAAAAAAGAATTAGAAAGTAAAAGCAGGTGATTAAACAGTCTGTTCTTAAAGTCCATTTCAATGAAATGAGCCATTCCGATAATTATCATTCTCCAGCAAAATCTAAAAAGTCCGATGGCTATCGCCAGGGCGAAGATTAAGAGAGTAAGTTTTCCGAGATAAGAATAATTGGTCCCGGAGGCGGCATAAGTGGCGATAATATAATCTATCGCTCGTTGGACTATGCGGGGGAAAATAAGCTGAGCAATATCTACCACCACCAACATAAGAAATCCAAACAACATCTTAAGGGGTGCTTTTTTGTAATAAGAGATGATAAATTTAATTAACATGAATTAATGATACAATGCAAATATAAATATTGTCAATTAAAAAAGGGCTTTGCAAAATATTGTAAGGTTAAACATAAACAATAAATCACAAAGCCCATACTTTAGAATTACTTTTCTTATAAAATTACTAACCTTATTTTACGCCTAATTCATCTAATACTTCGAGAAGAGAAATTAGCACTATTAAAATTTGCACTAATAATCTTAGGCGGTTATACTTCCACAACATCCTTCACTTCAGGAACTTCCTTTTTTAAAGTCCTGCCTATGCCCATCTTTAAAGTCATCTGACTCATCGGGCAACCATAGCAGGCACCAGTTAATTTTACTTTTACTATCCCCTCCGGAGTAACTTCTACCAACTCCACATTTCCTCCGTCTGCCTGAAGTGCCGGCTTTATCTTTTCTAAAGCGGCTTCTACTCTCTCCTTTAGTGTATCTTTCTCTTTGATCATATGTATCCTCTCCTAATTTTTTAAATATTTATATTCTTATATCTTTTACAGAAAATTAATAAATATTCTTTAAATATGTTTAATAATTTTCAACTTTTACTTCATAATAAGCTCGAGGATGGTTGCATACCGGGCAGACTTCAGGTGCCTCGACCCCTTCATAGATATTGCCGCAATTTCGGCATTTCCAGAATATTTTGCCTTCTCTTTTAAACACCTTATCCTCTTCTATGTTTTTAAGAAGTTTCTGATAACGAGCTTCATGTCCTTTTTCAATTTCAGCAATCCCCTCAAACATTTTTGCAATCTCTTCAAATCCTTCTTCTCTTGCATCTTTAGCCATACGAGGATACATTTCTGTCCATTCGAAATTTTCACCGGAAGCTGCTGCTTTTAAATTCTCACTCGTATTTCCGATTCCCTCTAACTTTTTAAAATGCAGCTTGGCATGTTCCTTTTCGTTTTCAGCTGTTTCTAAAAAAATAGAAGCAATCTGTTCATACCCTTCTTTTTTAGCTACGGAAGCAAAGTAAGTATATTTATTTCTTGCCTGGGATTCTCCGGCAAAGGCTTCTATTAAATTTTTTTCAGTCTTTGTTCCTTTTAAATCTTTCATTTTTTATATCCTCCTAAAATATTTTTTTAAAAATAGTATTGTATCGTACATTACTATTTTGTCTACTTTTTGAACTACAATTAATTATAAATTTTTATGTTTTTCTGCTATTTCACCGGCTAATTTTATTAAAGAATTGTAATCCTCTTCTTTAGGATAGCCCTTTATTATTACGGGAGAAAGGATCTCTACTTTTAAATTGCCTATCATTGCGCTAATATCTTCCAGCATCTTTCCTCCCCATCCATAAGAACCGATAACCGAGGCATATCTCAGTTTTGGTCTTAAGGCATTGGCCAGATAGACCGCTGAAACTACCTGGGGATGTGCGCCGGCTAAAACCGTAGGTGAGGCAATTACAATGGTGGCGGCATCCACTAATGCTATAGCTAATGCACCTATATCGGTCTTAGTAAGATTAAAGGGTTTTACAGTTATCCCATTTTTCATTAATTCTTCAGCCAAAATATACACCATCTCCTCGACACTGCCATGCATGGAAACATAGGGAATGATTACTTCATTCTCCACCTCATCAGAAATCCATTCTTCATAAGCCGACAAAATAAATTCCGGATGAGAATAAATCTGACCGTGACTGGGGGCAATGGTTTTAATCTCTAAATCTTTTAGTTTTTCTAAATGTTTTTTAATATTGTTACGGAAGGGCATCATGATTTCCGCATAATAACGCTTGGCGGCAAAATAAACTTTAGACTCATCATCTACCCATAAATTGCTCTCAGCAAGATGTGCCCCGAACAGATCACAGCTGAACAAAATCTTATCCTCTTCTAAGTAAGTTAACATGGTTTCCGGCCAATGTACCCAGGGAGCAAATATAAATCTTAGAGTTTTCCCCCCTAAAGAGAGAGTATCATTATCATTTACGGTTATAATTCTGTCTTCCTTTATAAGAAGATGCTCCATCAGCATTTTTTTACATTTCTCATTAGTAACTATTTTCGCTTCCGAATATAATTCTAACATTAAAGGAACAGCCCCGGAATGGTCCTGTTCAGCATGATTTACCACTATATAATCCAGATGTTCTATCCCTAAATCATCTAAATTATCC